>NZ_JBEXPH010000097.1:0-31942 GCF_040611955.1 Streptomyces sp. NPDC006510
ATCCGCCGCTACATCATCTGGCGAAACCGCCATGCCGACGACCAGCACCTACAAGCCGTCGTCGACAAGGCAAACGTTGCCTGATGCGGCACTAGCAGGGCGCCGGGCAGGCCGGTGATCCGGCCGCGGCCGGGTACCCACCCGCCCACGATCACATCGACGGTCCGGACGTGCCGGATCTTAAGCACCTCCTGGCGGCCGGGCGGGGCAATGGTGGTCAGTGGATCCCGGCTGTGGTCCAGGCGGCGTGGATCTGTTCGTAGGCGGTCTGGACGTGGGTGTCCTGTGTTGTGTTGAGAGATCGTCTCATTTGGCTTGATCGGTAGTCTGTGGTCGTGACGATCGTGGAGCGTCTGGTCCCGGACCAGTTGTGGGAACTGTTCGAGCGGGTGGTGCCATCGGCTCCCGTACGGTCTCAGGGTGGTGGCCGGCGGCGTTACGGCGACCGGGAGGTGCTTGCCGCGATTGTGTTCGTGGCCACGACGGGCTGCACATGGCGGCAGTTGCCGCCGGTCTTCGGCCCCTCCGGGCCGACAGCGCACCGACGGTTCACGGAATGGAGCAAGGCCCGGGTCCGGGCGAAGCTCCACCGCTTGGTCCTGGACGAGCTCGGCGCGCGCGGCGAGCCCGACTGGTCGCGGTGCGCGATCGACTCGGTGAACATGCGGGCCCTGAAAGGGGGAGCCGACAGGTCCGAATCCGGTGGATCGCGGCAAGAAAGACTCGAAGATCCACCTGATCACCGATCGCACCGGTTTGCCCATCTCCATTGGGATCTCGGGTGCCAACATGCACGACAGCCAAGGTCTCGAACCGCTCGTGCGCGGCATCCCACCGATCCGGTCGCGCCGCGGACCGCGCCGCCGCAGACCCGCCAGGCTGCATGCAGACAATGCACCGGCGGGAACTGTGGAGCCACTGATGTTCGCGCCGTCACCGTCTACGGTTCCTGCCTGTCCGGTCGGAACGAGAGGTACAGCGGTCCTCGGCGTCGAATGCGGCCAAGGAGTGCGCTCCGGGCCGAAGGGCTTGTCCCAGAGCGCGCAGGAGCGTGTCCTCCATTCCTCCCAGGGCTTCGGAGAGGTCTTCCGTCACGTCCCGTGTGATCTCCTCTGCAACAGCGTCCACGGGGGTGTGGGGTCCGAGCTTGCTCACCGCGGCGGCCGCGCGGGCGGGGGTGAGCAGTGCCGATGCCTGGGCCAGGAGCCAGGCGGGAACGCCGGCTGCGCCCTGAGGCGGTGCCAGATAGGGACGTGCGCCGTCGAAGCGCTCGTCCTCGGCGAAGGCCTTCTGCTTCTCTTTCACTACCGGGCGGGTGCCCACGCCCGCAGGGCCTGCCTCCTGCCATTCGCCGGCTGGCTTGAGGACGTAGCCCTCGGCGAGGTTGTCCACCAGCTCGGGGAGCCCGAAGAGGGCCGGGACCTTGGTGGGGAAGGCGCAGGGCAGCTCCTGGAGCCTGTTCAGCGCGCCGTACCCGACAGCGGGAACGCAGGTGAGCCCAGCGGCAGCCGCAGACTCGCGCAGAACACGGTCGGAGACCCACCACCGGCCCTCATCCTTCTCGACCGAGGCATCGAACAACAGCCAGTGCAGATTCGGTGCGTACCACACACCAGTCTGCACCGGCTCAGTTCCTGCAACGGCAGGGACATCCGGGTGCGGGTAGCATCCGCCGGCAAGCTCGCCGTAGATCGTCACCACCGCGGAGTCGCCCCACGCACTGCGCGCTGCCGAGGCGAAGCGTGCCGCAGCCACCGAGAGCACCGGCCAGATCCTGCTCACGCCGAAGAAACCGTCCAACGCATCGTCACCCAGCAGCTCACGCCGCTTCGCCGGGCGGACCCCGCTGTCGTCACAGACCACCACGAAGTGCGCCCCGTGGACCTTCTCCGCCGCGATCCACTCCCGAACCCCGGACAGGCCAAGCCGCACCCTCTCAGGGATCTTGGGATAGGGACGTAACGCGGAACACGCAGACACAGTGCCAGACATACAGGGAATTGTCGCTGTGCGCCGACACCTGGACAACAGAGATTCACTGCACGAACCCGGGGCCGGCCAGCCCTTGACCGATAGGAGCATTCCCGCCCGGGACCGCCCCGTCTGTGTTCGGCGCCGGCCCCATGTCACTGTCGGCCGCTTCAGGCACCGCGTCGCGTTCCCAAGGAAATGGCTCCGGTCCACAAGGGCCGCGGCATCCGTACCTCCAAGCCCCCCTGGCGGGTATGGGCCGGGAAGCGGGCGGGTGGTGCTCAGGGGGCACGGAAGTCCTTCGTGTCCGGGTACGTCACGTGGGTGCAGCCGCGCCGCTTCGTGATGTCGTCAACGTACGCGCGGAACAGGGCCGACAGCGTCTGGGGCCGAGCACGTTGTTGTAGGTGTAGCTGGAGCTGAGGGTGTGCAGGGCGGGCTTGTCGTCGCAGATGGAGGAGGCCCACCACGCGCCGCTTGCGTGTCCGGCCGTTCCCGCTGTGATGATCTTGTCTTCGCCGCCACTGGCGTCGTATCCCACCGTGCGCGCCTCTGCGTCGAAGTAGGAAGCGGTGCGCAGCCACCACGGCGAGTGAGTGAGCGCACTGCGTGCGTAATCGTGGTCGTCGTCGTGCAAGCCGTCGGCGATACGGCCCACCTGGTCGGGGCTGACCGCCAGAAGGCAGCTGGGAGTCGCGCCCAGCGACGGGGCAGCAGCGACTGGCCATCATCCGCGGCCGGACACTCATCCCTTGTTGGCCCCCAGTGTTAGGCCGCTGACGAACTGACGCTGGAGTGCGAAGTACACCAGCAGCGTCGGGATCGCAGTGAGCAGTGAGCCTGCGGCCATCAGGTTGGGGTCGGTGAAGTACTGCCCTGAGAGGTTCTGGAGTGCCGATGTGATCGGCATGTTCTCCCCGGTGGCTATCAGGACGATCGCCCAGAAGAAGTCGTTGTAGATCCAGATGGAGAGGAGTGTGGCCAGCGCCGCCATCGCCGGCCTGCACAGGGGGAGGACGATCTGCCAGTACAGGCGCCACACCGAAGCGCCGTCCACCAGTGCTGCCTCGGTCAGTTCATGCGGCAGCATCCGCATGTAGTTGCTGAGTACGAAGGTGCAGAAGCCCGACTGGAATGCCACATGGATGAGGACGAGGCCGAGTGCGGAGTCGTACAGCTTGCCCGATGCGGTGATGCCGGGCAGGTCGATCAGCAGGTAGAGGCGGTAGAGCGGAGTGATGATGACCTGTTGCGGGAGCAGGTTGCCGGCGGTGAAGACCAGCAGCAGTGTGAGGTTGAGCCGGAAGTCGAAGCGGCTGACGTAGAACGCCACGCACGAGGAGGCGAACAGCGTGAGCAGCACCGCGGGCACGGCGATGACCAGCGTGTTGCCGAAGTAGTGCGCCATGTCGGACTGCGTGAACGCATCGGAGAAGTTGTCGAGGCTGAGCTTGTCGGGCCACGACACATAGCCCTTGGCGCTCGTCTCCCCATAGGGCCGCAGAGCCGCGTAGACCGCCCAGAGCAGAGGCGCGAGCCAGACGAGGGCCGTGCCGGTGAGGAATACGTGCAGGGCGAGCCGCGCGGGCTTGATCCTGCGCCGGGTGCGGGGTGGGGCGGCAGTGCTGGCGCTCATGACCGGCGCTCCTTTCGGAAGGTGCTCGCCAGGTACGGGATGATGACGGCGAGCGAGATGGCCAGCAGGACTACCGCGATAGCGGAGCCGTAACCGATCCGGCTCGACTCGCCGATGATGTTGTCGGTGACCAGGATGGACAGCAGCTCGGTGCCGTCCGTCCCGCCGTTGAAGACGAAGACCAGGTCGAAGGCGCGCAGTGCCTCGATGATGGTGACGATCAGCACGATGGTGTTCGTCGGCTTCAGCGTTGGGAAGACGACGTGCCGGAAGGTCTGCCACTCGCCCGCGCCGTCGATCGCGGAAGCCTCGCGCAGCGCCGGGTCGACGCCCTTCAGGCCGGCCAGGTAGAGGATCATGAGATAGCCCGTGTGCCGCCACGAGGCGGCGACCAGTGCGGCCCAGAGGTTCAGATCGGGATCGCCGATCCAGTCGATGTAGTGCCCGGGCCTGTCGGCCCCGATGACGCTGTTGATCAGGCCGGTGTCGGGGTTGTAGATGAGCTGCCATACGAACCCGATGACGGCGAAGGAGACCACGACGGGCAGGAAGAAGGCTGTCTGGTAGACGCGGCTGAACCGGATCTTCTTGTCGAGCTGCAGGGCCAGGAACAGACCCAGAGGTGTGGGTACGAGGAACAGCACGGCGAACCAGACGACGTTGTGCTGCACCGCGGGCCAGAACTGCGGGTTCTCGGTGAAAAGCTCCCGGAAGTTGTGCAGTCCGGCCCAGTGGATTGTGTCGAAGCCGATGCCGTCCCAGGTGGTGAAGGCGAGAGCGATCGAGGCCAGCGCGGTGACCCAGACCAGGGTGATGTGCAGGAGTGCCGGTACGCCGGCCATGAGGCCCAGCGTGAATCTGTCCCGCCGGGTGAGGAGGCGCCGGTGTCCCTGGCGTGGGCCTCCCCGCATCGGCCGGAGCGTCGTCGGGCTGTCCGGGGAGTCCTGGGACGGGTCGGCCGCTGTCCCTGGGGTGCTGGTGGTTCCGGTCCCGGTACCGGTGTTCGCTGTGGTGGTCATCAGGAGGCGAAGATCGTCTTCTTCTGGCGTTCGATGGAACTCAGCAGGCCATCGATGCCCTTGGGATCGCGGATGAACTTCTGGATGCCAGGGAGCATGACGGTGGAGATGAAGTCGGGGCGGCTGTCGCGGTCCATGAACTGGGTCAGGTGCTTGGCGTTGCTGACCATCTCGAAACCCTTCTTCTGGAGGGCGCTGTAGGCGGAGGTGTCAGCCTTGGCCGAGGCGGCGACGACGCTCGGGTCGGCCTTGAGATAGGTCTCCTCGGCCTGGGGGGAGCCCAGGAACTGCATCAGCTTGACGGCGCCGGCGTGGTTCTTCGGGTTCTTGCTGAGCATGAATCCGTCGGTGGGTGCCTCGACGGTGTCCTGGCCGTAGGAGGGGTCGATCTCGGGGAAGGGGAAGAAGTCGAGGTCGGCCAGGTCCTCCTTGTCGGTGAACTGCTGACCGACGAACATGCCGAGGAGGTACATCCCCGCCTTCTTGGACACCAGGGTTTGTGCCGCGTCCTGCCACAACCGCCCGACGGATCCCTCCTGGTGGTACGGCAGGATCTCGGTCCAGTTGTCGAAGGCCGCGCGTGTCCTGGCGTCGGTCCACGACGCCTCGCCCCTCATCAGCGCCATGTGGAAGTCGTAGCCGTTGGTGCGCACATTGATCTGGTCGAACGTGCCCAGCGCCGGCCACTTGTCCTTGTCGCCGAAGGCGATGGGGACAAGGCCGTCCTTCTGCATCCGTTTGCACAGAGCTATGAACTCGGCCCAGGTGGCAGGCACTTCGTAGCCGTGCTTCCGGAAGACGCTCTTCCGGTAGAAGATCGCCCATGGGTAGGTGTAGATGGGGACGAAATAGTACTTCCCGTCTTCGCCCTTGCTGAGGTCTTGCATGGCAGAGGGGAAGTTCGCGCCGATTTTCTTCCAGGCGTCATCGACGGGGGTCGCGAGCCCCTTGGACGCGAAGAACTGC
This sequence comes from Streptomyces sp. NPDC006510, assembly GCF_040611955.1. NCBI lineage: Bacteria > Bacillati > Actinomycetota > Actinomycetes > Kitasatosporales > Streptomycetaceae > Streptomyces > Streptomyces sp. NPDC006510. Next base: position 5,593 of record NZ_JBEXPH010000097.1, read on the forward strand.
ATCCGGTAGCCGGCGAACCAGCCGAACACGTCGTCGGGCGTGCCCTGCAGGTAGGCGTTGATCTGCTCCTGGAAGGTGTTGTGGTCCTTGGTGTTGACCCTGACCTTGACCCCGGACCTCTGGGTGAACTCCGCGTAGACATCGGCGAATGCCTTCTTCGGGACGGCGTCGGACGCGCCGGACCCGAGGGTGACGGTGTTCGGGTCCGACGACCCCGAGGTGCTGCCGCCGCACGCGCTGAGCAGCGGGATGCCGGCCCCCAGGGCCGCTGCCCCGCCGAGTCCGCGCAGGACGGTGCGGCGTGCGGGGCCACCGGCGGTGGCGGGAATGGGTCTCATGGCGACTCCTGAGGGCAGAGGAAAGTTTGACCACGATTCAAAAGCCACATGGTCAACCAGAATGAAACATGATCGAACAGCAGCGCCCATGAGAGCGGTTCGGTTGGCTGAACGTCAAGACTCTCGGCGCATCTTTCTCGATGCCCGATAGACGCGGAGGCCGGGCGGGACTGACGTCATGTCACCTTTATGAGCGTCCTGCCGGCCCATATGGCGCCAGTGCCGATGTCACCGTCAACAGAGCATCATGTAGGGCGAGTTCGAGTGGTGAGGCAAGAAGTCCAAGCCTGTTCGGCTTCCGTCCATGGCGCCGCCCGATCTGCCGGGATAGAACACAGCGGGGCCGGAAATCCGGTGGCTCGGAGTCCGACGCGGGTATGTCTCGCCTTGCGTGCACCGTCAGTAATCCACCACAACCAAACATCGTGGAATCGGGCGCCTCCGGAGCGCTGACCCATGAGCGGCCTTTGGAACGATCACACTCCCCTCCCGTATCGGAGTCGACATGACCTGGACAAGCAAGTGGAGACCTGCGCTCCTCGCCGCGCTCCTGGCGCTGCTCCTCAGCGCTGTGGCGGGCTGGGGTGCACCAGTCGCCCAGGGCGCGACGAGCGCGGCCATCACCGTTGACGGCAGGGAGCCCGGACGTACCTTTGACGGCATCGGTGCGATCAGTGGTGGTGGCGGCAACTCGCGTCTGCTGATCGACTACCCCGAACCCCAGCGGAGCCAGCTGCTCGACTACCTCTTCAAGCCTGGCTACGGTGCGTCACTGCAGTTCCTGAAGCTGGAGGTGGGTGGCGACACCAACTCCACCGACGGCGCCGAGCCCAGCCATATGCACACCCGGGGGAAGGTGGACTGCGACAGCGGCTATGAGTGGTGGATCGCCGAGCAGGCCAAGGCTCGCAACCCGAACATCAAGCTGCAGGCCCTTTCCTGGGGCGCGCCGGGGTGGATCGGCAACGGTGACTTCTGGTCGCAGGACATGATCGACTACCTGATGTCCTGGTTCGGCTGCGCCAAGCAGCACGGGCTGACCATCGACTACGTCGGCGGCTGGAACGAGCGCGGTTGGGACGCCAACTGGTTCAAGAAGCTGAAGTCGACTCTCGTGGCCAACGGCTACCAGACCAAGGTCGTCGCGGCCGAGAGCTTCGGCTGGGATGTCGCCGACGCGATGGCCAAGGACAGCGCGTTCAAGGACGCGGTTGATGTCATCGGATCGCACTACCCCTGCGGCTACCAGAGCGACTTCACCTCGTGCCCCTCCAGCGACGTGGCGCAGCGGACCGGCAAACCGCTGTGGGCCAGTGAGAACGGCTCCCTCGACGCCGACGGCGGCGCTCCTGCAGTGGCCCGTGCGATCAACCGCGACTACATTGACGGCAGGATGACCGCGTTCGTCAACTGGCCGGTGATCGCCGCGCTCTACCCGAACCTCCACTTCTCCACGGACGGCATGTCCGTCGCCAACCAGCCCTGGTCCGGCGCCTACCACATCGGCACGACCACCTGGGTGACCGCGCACACCGCTCAGTTCACCCAGCCCGGCTGGCGTTACATCGACTCGGCGAGCGGCTACCTGGGCGGCGACCGGGCCAACGGCAGCTTCGTGTCGCTCAAGTCGACGAACGACTCCGACTACTCCACCGTCATCGAGACGATGGACGCCACCGTGGACCAGACGGTGAACCTCACGGTCAAGGGCGGGCTGTCGACCGCGGCGGTCCGCGTCTGGTCCACCGATGTGAAGTCGTCCAGCACTGCGGACGACTTCATCCGGGGCGAGGACATCGCTCCGGCGGACGGTACCTACTCACTGACCCTGAAGCCCGGTCACGTGTACACCCTCACCACGACCGGCGGCCAGGGCAAGGGCACCGCAACGTCCCCGGCCGGCGGCCCGATGAAGCTGCCCTACGCCGACGACTTCGACACACCCGCGGCCTCCAAGAGCCCCAAGTACTTCTCGGACATGAACGGTGCCTTCGAGACCACGGCGTGCGGCGGCGGACGCTCAGGCACCTGTCTGCGGCAGATGGCGCCGACCGTCCCGATCCGGTGGACCGACGAGCCGTACAACGCCCCCTACACGATGATGGGCGACGGATCCTGGTCCAATTACACCGTCACCGCGGACGCCATGTTCAGCCAGAAGGGCAGCGTGGAACTTCTCGGCCGTGTCGGTCAGCAGGGACGCAACAACAACGGCTTGAACGCGTACCACTTCCGGATCAGCAACAGCGGCGTCTGGTCGATCGACAAGAGCGACACGACGTGGAAGTACACACGTCTCGCCGGGGGGCGGACGAGCGCGCCGGGCGTGAACAGTTGGCACAAGCTCTCCTTCACCCTGCAGGACACGAAGCTGACGGCCTCTCTCGATGGCAAGGTGCTCGGCAGCGCCACCGACTACTCGCTGACCACCGGCCGGGCCGGGCTCGGCGTGACGGGCTATCAGACCCAGCAGTTCGACGACTTCGAACTCACCCCGGGCGCACCGTCGCCGCAGCACCTTGGACCGGTCACGTCGGGCCTGGCCGGCAAGTGCCTGGACGCGGAGAACGGTGCCGACGCCAACGGGACCCGGGTGCTGGCAGGCGACTGCAACGACACCGCCGCGCAGGTGTGGTGGTGGGGCAACGGCCAACTGCGCCTGGGCGGCTCGACCGGAAAGTGCCTAGACGTCACCGGTGCAAGCACACAGAACGGCGCCCCGGTCGAGCTGTGGGACTGCAACGGTGGGGACAACCAGCAATGGGTGCCCCAGTCCGACGGCACGCTCAAAGGGCAGCAGTCCGGGCGCTGCCTCGAAGTGCCCGGATCCGACACGACGAATCAGCTGGTGATCCACGACTGCGACGGCGGGGCGAACCAGCGCTGGACGCTGCCCTAGGGGTGCTGTTCCGCGCCTGCGGCTGACCGGCTCGGCGTGGTATCCGACGACGACGCGTCGTGCCAGGTCGTCGTCGCACCACGTACCGGGTCGTCGTCGCGCAACGCATCAGTCGTTCTCGGACGACGAATCAGAGGATCAGAGGAGCGGAATCGTGATCGACAACATGGGTGGTCCGAGACGCCGGGGCGTGCTTGCCGCAGGCCTTGCCGGTGTGGGCGCCGCGCTGGTGCCTGCCGGGCGGGCCGCCGCCGAGGTGGCCGGTGCAGCGGAGTCCGTCGCCGATGCCCCCGGCCAGGACGGGCGCCGCGTGCTGAACTTCAACACCGACTGGGCGTTCTGGCGGGAAGACGCCTCCGGTGCCCATCAGCCCGGGTTCGACGACTCGGAATGGGCTGCGGTGTCGCTGCCGCACACGATGCGACTGGAGCGCAAGCACCCCTCGGTGTATGACGTCTTCGCGGGTATCGGCTGGTACCGGCGGTACTTCCGGGTCGACCCGCAGGACCGGGGACGGCGCCTGACCGTGGTGTTCGACGGCGTCCAGACCGACTGCGTCGTCTACCTGAACGGGGAGAAGCTCGCCGAGCACTACGGCGGCTACATGGGCTTCGTCGTGGACATCACGGACCAGGTCCGATTCGACGGCGACAACGTCCTCGCCGTCCGTGTGTCGAACCTCGACGACCCGCTCACCCCTCCCGGCAAACCGCGCAACCAGTTGGGATTCCTCACCTTCGGCGGCATCTACCGCAACGTCACGCTCCGGGTGACGGACCCGGTTCACATCACCGACCCGCTGCAGGACGACCTGGTCGCCGGGGGTGGCGTGTTCGTCTCGTATCCGAAGGCAACCGAGCTCAGGGCCACGGCTCAGGTCAAGACGCACGTGGTGAACAGGACAGCCGATGCGGTCCGGACCAGACTGGTCACGGTCCTGTACGACGCGCAGGGCACGGCGGTCGCGCAGTTCACGGACACCGCGTCGGTCCCCGGGAAGGACGGCCACACGTTCACACAGGCGCTGAGCGTCACGCGGCCGAACCGGTGGCATCCCGACTCCCCCTACCTTTACCGGCTGGTCAGTCAGGTCTTCGTCGGAGATCGTCTGGCCGACACGGTGACCACGCGGACCGGAATCCGGCGGATCGCCTACCAGGCGGACGGCTTCTATCTCAATGGCGAGCGGATCTACATCCGCGGCGCCAACTGCCACCAGAACTACGCCTACATAGGCGACGCAGCCCCGGCGTCGATGAAGTACCGCGAGGCGCTGCGCCTGAAGCTCGGCGGGTTCAATGCCGTACGGGCGGCGCACTACCCGCACGACCCGGCCTTCCTCGACGCCTGCGACGAGCTGGGCCTCCTCGTCGTGGCCTGCCAGCCGGGCTGGCAGTACTGGAACGGCGACCAGACCTTCGTCAGCCGCACCTACCGGGACATCGCCACGATGGTCCGGCGGGACCGCAACCGGCCCTCGGTGATCCTGTGGGAGACCTCGCTCAACGAGACCCACTACCCGCAGTGGTGGGCGAAGGAGAGCAACACCGTCGCGCACGCGGAGCTGCCGGGCGACCAGATGTTCACCTCGGCGGACTACGGCACGTGGGGCAGTGAGTACGACGTCAACTACAAGGTCGTCAACACCGACAGCTCGGATCCTGCGCCGAACATGCCCTTCCTCACCCGCGAGTGGGGCGACTGGGAGGACCCTTGCCGGACCGACCGGGACAGCGGCGAGAGCGCGATGGCCGGCCAGGTCGTCACTCGTCAGCGCTACCTGAACGGAGACGGCTACTGGGACTGGGGCGGGCTGGACGCCAACAGCCGTATCGGCGGTTACTTCCTGTGGGTCTTCGAGGACTACGGCACCAATGACACCTACCAGAAGTCGGGCGCGGTCGACATCGACCGGTACCCCAAGTACTGCTACCACTGGCTCAGGTCCATGCAGCCGGCCTCCAACCCGAACCACGGCGGCCCGATGGTCTTCGTCGCCAGCGCCCATACGGCCGACTCTGCACGGCAGGTGATGGTCTTCAGCAACACCGACCGCGTCCGGCTGTACCGGAACGGTCGCCTCGTCGATGAGCGGACCCGTACGCAGAACGCCACGTCCGCATCGAACGTGGCGGCCAAGGGCGGCAGCCCGTACTACACGTTCACCCTGCCGGCGTTCGTCGCCGGAGAGCTCAGCGCCGAGGGCTACCTGGGCGACGAGCTCGCCGCGACCCACACGGTCAACACCCCTGGCCAAGCCCACCAGGTGGAGATCGTCGCCGATGACGCGGGCGGGCGCGCCGCACTCACCGACCTGCTGGCCTTGGCACTGGGCGACAGCTCGGACGACGGGAAGAAGGCCGCGCGGAAACTGCTGGGCCGGATGCAGCCCGGCCGGGCGGAATCGCTCGTCGACCTGGCCGGGGAGGCCCGCGGTCGCGCGCTGTCGGCGAAGGACGCCGAGGTGCTGCGCCGATACGCCCGGCTGCTTGAACGCCTCCAGCCCGTCGCCGATGGCTCCGACCTGATCCCCGTGTTCGTCAAGGTCGTCGACGCCGACGGCACGCTGGTCGCCGACTCCTCGGCCTCCCTCAGCCTGGAGGTGACCGGAGCCGGTGCGCTGGTGGGTGAGAATATCCCGCGTATCGCGGTGCAGACCCAGAAGGCCCAGGGCGGTATCGGCTACGCCCTGATCGCCACCGGTACCTCCAGCGGCCCCGTCACTCTCACCGCGACCTCGACCGGACTGCAGAGCGGCCGGTTCACGGTGCAGACGGTGTCCTACACCGGTTCCTACGTCGCCGACGGCACCCACCCCAAGTGGAAGGACATCTCCACGCTGGAGAACCAGGGTGCCCAGAACCTGGCCCTGTTCAAGGAGGCGACCGCCTCCAGCGCGCAGGCCGGCAACGGGCCGGCCAACGCGGTGGACGGCGCGGCGGAGTCCAAGTGGGTTGGGGACGGCCCCGACCCGGCCTGGTGGCAGGTCGATCTCGGCGCGCCGGTCGACATCGAGCAGTTCCAGATCCTCTGGGAGACGGACCAGACCGCCTACAAGTACCGGATCCTGCTCTCCGACGACGCGGACACATGGACCACAGCCGTCAACGCGGTGGACAACACCGCCAAGCTCGCCACCGCTGTCCACCAGGTGCAGACCAAGACGCGTCACGTACGCGTCGACATCCTCGACGCCGGCGACTGGTGGCCGTCCATCCGTGAGTTCCGCGCGATCCCGCCCGGTGGCAGCGGCGGCGTTCCCCCAGTCGACCCCGGTCCGAAGATCGCCCGCGACCAGATCAAGACGGTCAGCGCGTCCAGCTCTGTCGCCGGGTTCGAGCCCGACAAGGCCTTTGACGGTGACATCACCTTCGGCACCGGATGGAGCGCCGCCTCCCCGGCGGTCCCCCAGACTCTCACTGCGGAGCTGACCGCCGCCCACAACCTCGACGGTGTCCGCATCCACTGGGGCAAGGACAGCAGCTGGTACACCTTCGACCTGCAGGTCTCGGCGGACGGAACCACCTGGGACACGGTGGCTTCCGGCCTGACCCGAAGCGGCCAGTACACCCTCCCCGAGCTCTTCACCGCACCGAACGTGCGTCAGATCCGGGTAGCCGTCACCCAGGTGAGTGGCGGGGGAGCCCAGACCATCGCCGGTATCGCGGAGGTGATCCTCTACGGCGCACCGGTCTGAGACTTCCGAAGCGCCGATGCTGCTTCCTGTGGCCGAGCCCGAACTGCCGGGGGTTCGCGAGCGGTTCGGGCAGACCGGGGGCCGAGGAGAGGAGTTCGGCGAGCCGACGGACCATGACGCTGGAGGGGTGGTTGGCTGCGGTGGTGGGCGGGGTGTGAGCTGCGATGGTCGCTCCGGCGGCCAGTTGACGATCGGTATCTCGGACCCGCACCGCACCGCCTCCACGATCACAGTCCAACTGGTCTACGGCGGAAGCCTGGTGAGCGCCGACTCCGGCATCACGGTCACCCAGACCTCACCCACCCTCACCCTGACCGTCGACCTCTCGGGTGCGGCAGGCGCCACCCACGAGGCCACCTTCACCGCGACCTCGGCGACGCTCACGCCCACGGCGGACACGTACGTCCGCGACGGCTCGTACGCGACGACGGTCTACGGCACCGCCACCACCCTGGTCGTCAAGAACGCGAGCACCAGCGGCTACAACCGCCAGGCGTTCCTGACCTACGACACCTCGTCCGTACTCGGCACGATCGGCTCCGCCACGCTCTCGGCGCACGGCTATGTCTCCGACTCGGGCGGCACGACCGCAACCCTCACGGCCTACGGCGTCTCCGACACGACCTGGACGGAATCGGCCCTCACCCGGCACACCAAGCCCGCACTGGGCACGGCCCTGTCGACGGCCGGCGCCACCACGACGAAGTCCTGGCTGGCCTTCGACGTGACGTCCCACGTCGACGCCACTGGGGAGCCGGTCTGCCTCGCCCTGGCCGAGGGGAGTGCGGGGCTCGCCGTCATCCTCGACTCCCGCGAGAACACCGCGAATCCACCGGTCCTGCGGCTCGTCCTGGCGGATGGCTGATCTCCCCGGAACGTGAGCTTTCACGGCCTGCGAGACAGTCCGCTTGTGCTCAGCTGCCCGGGTTGGCGATGTGCTCGAACACGAGGTCCGTCTGAGTGTTGGCGATGTCCGGGTGCGCACTGAGCTCGTCCGAGACGAAATCCCGCAGCTCGGCAGGGGAGGTGCACACGACGTGCAGGATGATGTCGCGGTCGCCGCCCATCAGGAACGAGCTGAGCACATTGGGCAGCTTGGACAGTTCCCGCGCGATCCCGACCATGCGTGAGCGGGCTTGCGGGCGGATGCGCAGCGCGACGAGGGCAGCCGTCATCAGGCCCAGCTTGTTGGGATCGACGGCGGTGTGGAAGCCGGTGATGACACCCGCGTCGCGCAGGGCGCGGACCCGGGCGAGGCACGTCGACGGCGCGATACCCGCTCGAGTCGCGAGGGCGTTGTTCGGGATCCGGGCGTCCTTGACCAGCTCGCGCAGGAGAATCCGGTCGATGTCGTCCAGCTGAACGATGTTCGGTCGGATGGCGCTCTGACCGATGATTTCTGAACTAACCACGCGAGGCGCCTCTCTCCTTGAGCAAATATTCGAAAGCATTGTCCAGGAGGGGCTGATCTCCGAAACTCACCCTACGCAACCTGCGCCGGAGGGGCAGGGCGGCCAGGGGCGAATGCCGCCCCGACCGTACCGCGGGCTCCTCGGCCGCTCGAAGTCTGATCCTTCGGGCTCCTGGTAGCCGCTGCTCTCCTTCCGGAGCGCCTTCGCTTTACCTCGGGACGCCGACCCTGCGCTCGTCGTCCAGGGTCCGGTTCTGTGCTCCGCATCGCGCCGACCGTGGGACCGCACATTGCTCGCGGCCGGGCACGGAGCTTGCGTGTCCGAAGCACGTCATCTGAAGCGCGACATATCTCATACATCATCTCAAATGCGTCATTTACCTGACAAGGAGGTCGGCCGACATGGCAGTGGAGGGCTTCGAAAAGATCCAGGAACGCGAAGGCGGGCTCAAGCGAGATCTGAGTCCCCGGCAAATGACCATGATCGCCCTTGGTGGGGCCATCGGTACCGGTCTGTTCCTGGGCAGCAAGACGGCCATCTATTTCGCGGGCCCGAGCGTCATCGTGAGCTATGTGATCGGCGGGTTCATTGCCCTCCTGCTCATGGCCGCCCTGGCGGAGATGACCGTCGCGCACGCCACCTCCGGCTCCTTCGGTGCCTACGCGGAGCACTACGTCGGGCCGCTCGCCGGTTTCCAGGTCCGGTACATGTACTGGTCCTGCATCGTGCTGGCGGTGGGCACAGAGGTGACCGCCGTCGGAGACTACATGAAGTACTGGTTCCCCGACGTGCCCACGCTGGTGTGGGTCGTGCTGTTCTCCGCGGTGCTGATCGGCGCCAACGCGATGAACGTCAAGGTGTTCGGCTCGCTCGAGTACTGGTTCTCCAGCATCAAGGTGTTCGCCATCGTCGCCTTCATTCTGCTGGGCGCCTATCTGGTGTTCGGTGAGCGGAAGGCGGGGACGGGATTCGCCAACTACACGGCCGAGGGCGGGTTCTTCCCCAACGGATTCTCCGGCATGTGGTTCGGCGTGATCGTCTCCATCTTCAGCTACCTCAGCGTGGAGATGATCGCGGTGGCGGCCGGTGAGGCGGAGAACCCGGCCCAGGCGGTCAAGAAGGCCTTCCGGTCCACGATCGTGCGCCTGTTCCTCTTCTACATCCTGACCCTGGGCCTGATCCTCGCGATCTCCCCGGTCAGCGGGATCCTGGCCGGCGGCAGCCCGTTCGTGACCGTGATGGAGAACGCCGGGATCCCCTTCGCGGGCGACCTCATCAACTTCGTGGTCATCATCGCCGCACTGTCGGCCATGAACAGCCAGCTCTACACCTCGACCCGGATGATGTTCAGCCTCGCCCGCGCGAAGGACGCCCCGTCCGTGCTCGGCCGGATCCGCGCCAACGGCAGCCCCCTCAATGCGCTCCTGCTGTCCTGCGGTGGCATCGCGGTCGCCACGGTCGTCTACTTGGCGACCCCGGACTCGGCCTTCACCTTCATGATGGCGATCTCGATGTTCGGCGCCATGTTCACCTGGATGATGATCTTCGTGACGCACGTCTTCTTCCGCCGCCGACTGCGGGCGGAGGGCCGGGAGCTCGACTTCAAGGTGCCATTCTCCCGGATCGGCGCCCCGCTGGGAGCCGTCCTCATGCTGGCCGTCCTGCTGTCCACCCTGGCCGCCGAGGAGTTCCGGATGACTCTGGCCTTCGGGGTGCCGGCCATCGTGGTGGTGACCGTGCTGTTCTACGTCGTCCGTGGGCGCCGGAGTGCCTGCGGCGAGGCGGGCGGGGCCCAGGCCCCTGCGGCCGACCCCAAGCCGGCACAGTCGTAACCCCAATCCTCGTACAGCCCCTTTCGAGCGGGTCGCCCGGCAACCGGCGGCCCGCTCGCGGCATGTCCGGCCACCGCCCGGCTCACTCCTCGACCGGCCGCACCGGCGTCACCGGATGCCAGTCCAGATAGGTCGCCAGAACCATCGTGCTGGTCGGACGGCCGTAGCCGGAGAGGCGGTCGATCAAGGTCTGGAACTCCTGGATCGAAGCCGTCTCGATCTTGAGGATGCAGCACTCGTCGCCAGTGATCCGGTGGATCTCGCGGACGCCGGGCCAGTCCTTGACCTGCGGGTTGTTGAGCAGACAGCGCGGGCCGAAGCAGGACATGCGGATGAAGGCGGGCACCGCCCAGCCGACCTTCGAGGACTCCACGTGCGCGTGGTAGCCGGTGATGATGCCCGCGTCCTCCAGCCGGCGCACCCGCTCGGCAACCGCGGGGGCCGACAGATGAACGCGGCGTGACACCTCGCTGTACGACAGGCGGGCGTCCTGCTGGAGCTCCCGCGCGATCGCCCAGTCCATGTCGTCCATGGTGTGGTTTTCCATCAGAAAGTCGAACCTCGAATCGTGTTCAGAACCGAAAGTCAATCCAGTCTAAGGCCTTCCATTCGACATTCCATTCGGCCACCTCACTCGGTCATCATGAGCAGACCCGACCGCCTCCCGAGAACGAGAAGAGGGACCCTCGTGACCTCCCGCCTGAACGCCTCCGAGGAGGAGGCCCTCCGTCTCGACGCGGCCGATCCCGGCCAACGGGACCTGTTCCACATACCGCCCGCCGACGGCGGACGGTTCGCCGAGGCCGCCTACTTCGCCGGCAACTCGCTCGGCCTGCAGCCCAAAGCCATCCGCATCGACCTGCTGGAGGACCTCGCCGACTGGCAGCGCCTCGGCGTCGAGGGACACACCGAGGCCCGGCGGCCCTGGATGCCGTACCACGAACTGCTCACCGAGACCGCCGCCCGGCTGGTCGGCGCCCGGCCCGAGGAGACCGTCGCGATGAACTCGCTGACGGTCAACCTCCACCTCCTGATGGTGTCCTTCTACCGGCCACGCGGCGAACGCGTCCGCCTGGTGATCGAGGACAGCGCGTTCCCCTCGGACAGCTACGCCGTGCGCAGCCAGGCCCGCTTCCACGGGCTCGACCCGGACGACGCCGTCGTACGCCTGCGGCCCCGGGCCGGCGAGGACACCCTGCGTACCGAGGACGTGCTCGACTTCCTGGCCCGCGAGGGACACACCGTGGCCCTGGTGATGCTGGGCGGGGTCAACTACCTCACCGGCGAGCTCATGGACATCCCCACGATCACGGCCGCTGGGCAGGCGGCCGGAGCCGTGGTCGGCTGGGACCTGGCCCACGCCGCCGGCAACGTGCCCCTCCAGCTGCACGACTGGGGCGTCGACTTCGCCGCCTGGTGTACGTACAAGTACCTCAACTCGGGGCCCGGCGCGGTCGCCGGCGCATTCGTCCACGAACGGCACCTCGGCGACAGCGATCTCCAGCGCTTCGAGGGCTGGTGGAGCACCGAGGCGAAGACGCGCTTCCTGATGGCGCCCGTCTCCACCCCGCCCGCCAAGGCCGACGCCTGGCAGATCTCCAACCCGCCCGTCCTCGCGATGGGGCCCGTCCGCACCTCCCTCGAACTCTTCGACCAGGTCGGCATGGACGCCCTGCGTGAGCGCAGCGAGCGGCTCACCGGCTACCTGGAGCGCCTGCTCGACGAGGTCACCCCGACCCGGCCGATCACCGTCGTCACCCCTCGCGACCCCGCCCGCCGCGGCTGCCAGCTCTCGCTGCGCATCGGCAGCGGCAGCGCCGCCGACCTTGCCGCGCGGCTGCGGCACGAACACGGCGTCGTCACCGACGCCCGCGAGCCCGACATCATCCGAGTGGCCCCGGTGCCGCTCTACTCGACCTTCCACGACTGCTGGCGCGCCGCCGACGCGCTGGCCACGGCCGTGGCGGAGGACAAATGAGCCACCAGAACGAGGCCGGTCAGAACGAGGCCGGTCAGAACGAGGCCGGTCAGAACAAGGCCGACCAGCGCACCGCCGACCAGCGCACCGCCGGCCGGCGCACCGCCGGCCAGGACACGATCGCCATCGTCGGCGCCGGTCTCAGCGGCTGTCTGCTCGCCTGCTACCTCGCCCGCCGCGGCCACCGCGTCGAGCTGTACGAACGCCGCCCCGACCCCCGTACCGGCACCGCCGAGCGCGGCCGGTCCATCAACCTCGCGCTGTCCGAGCGCGGCCTGGACGCCCTGCGCCGGATCGGCCTCGAAGAGCAGATCATGGCCGACGCCCTGCCGATGCGCGGCCGGATGATCCACCCGGTCGACGGGCCGCTGGACTACCAGCAGTACAGCCACGACGGCGAACGCGCCATCAACTCCATCAGCCGCGGGGTCCTCAACAACGCACTGCTCGACGCCGCCGAGGCCGCACCCGGCGTGAAGGTCGTCTTCGAGCACCGGCTGACCGGCCTCGACCCGGACAAGGGCGCGATGACGTACGAGACCCCGGTGGGCGAGATACGGGCCGTCGCGGACGTCGTCATCGGCGCCGACGGTGCCGGTTCGATCGTGCGTGGCGCGCTGGAGCCGTATGGCACCCAGGTCAGCACCGACTTCCTCGACTACGGCTACAAGGAACTCACCATCCCGGCCGTGGACGGCGAGTTCGCCCTCGACCCGGGCGCGCTGCACATCTGGCCGCGCGGCACCTCGATGATGATCGCCCTGCCGAACCCGGACAAGTCCTTCACCTGCACCCTGTTCTGGCCGAACACCGGCGAGTTGAGCTTCGAGGCTCTGGACAGCGCGGACGCGATCACCCGCCACTTCCGTACGCACTATCCGGACGTCGTCCCGCTCATGCCCACCCTCGTCGACGACTACGAGCACAACCCGGTTGGCCTGCTCGGCACCGTGTGCTGCACCCCCTGGCAGCGCCGCGGCCGGGTCGCGCTGATCGGTGACGCGGCGCACGCCATCGTCCCGTTCTACGGGCAGGGTGCCAACTGCGGCTTCGAGGACGTTGTCGAACTCGACCGCTGCCTGGACACCACCGGCGGCGACTGGGCCCGCGCCCTTCCGCTGTTCGAGGAGCGGCGCAAGGAGAACGCCGACGCGATCGGCGCCATGGCGCTGGAGAACTTCGTCGAGATGCGCGACAAGGTCGCCTCGCCGGCTTTCCGCCTCGTCAAGGGCGTCGAGCACGCCCTGGAGCGGGCCCTGCCCGGCCGCTTCGTCTCCCGCTACGAACTGGTGTCGTTCTCGACCGTGCCCTACGCCCAGGTACGCCGCCGGGTGCGGCGCCGGCAGCGGCTGCTCTGCGGGGTCGCGGCGCTGGCCGCCGGTGCGGTGACCGCGGGTCTGTACGCGGCGGGGAGGTCGCGATGAGCGGGACGAACGAGGGAGGCCTGATGGACGGCTGGATCCGCAACCATGTCGACGGACGCTTCGTCGACCCCGACGACACCCACGCCTTCGACGACATCGACCCCGCCACCGGCCAGGTCGTCGCCCGCGTCCACGAGGCCGACCGCGCCCTGGTGGACCGTGCCGTGACGGCGGCCCGCCGCGCCCTCCACGAGGGCTGGGCGGCGACCCCCGTACGGGAGAGGACCGCGCTGCTGCGCCGGGCCGCCGACCGGATCGAGGAGCGGTTCGACGAGTTCGTCGCCGCCGAGATCGCCGACACCGGCAAGCCTCTCGTCCAGGCCCGCGAACTCGACGTACCGCGTGCCATCGCGAACTTCCGCACCTTCGCCGACGTCGTCGCGGCCGCCGGGCAGGAGTCCTTCCTCACCGACCTCGCGGGCGGCCGGCAGGCCCTCAACTACGCGGTGCGCAAGCCGCTCGGCGTCGTCGCGGTCATCGTCCCCTGGAACCTCCCGCTGCTCCTGCTGACCTGGAAGGTCGCCCCGGCCCTCGCCTGCGGCAACGCCCTCGTGGTCAAGCCCAGCGAGGAGACCCCGGCCACCGCGACCCTCCTCGCGGAGGTACTCGCCGAGGTAGGCCTGCCGCCCGGCGTCTACAACGTCGTCCACGGCTTCGGCGGCGGCTCCGCCGGGGAGTACGTCACCTCCCACCCCGGCATCGACGGCGTCACCTTCACCGGCTCCTCCGCGACCGGCTCGCACGTCATGGCGACGGTCGCGCCCCGCGTCCGGCCCGTGTCCTTCGAACTCGGCGGCAAGAACGCGGCGATCGTCTTCGACGACGTCGACCTCGACGAGGCGCTGACCGGGCTGACCAAGTCGGTCTTCACCAACACCGGCCAGGTCTGCCTATGCACCGAGCGGGTCTATGTCCAGCGCTCGGTGTTCGCCGATATCGCCGACGGACTCGCCGAACGGGCCAAGGGCCTCAAGCTCGGCAACCCGCTCGACGAGCAAACCGCCACCGGCCCGCTCGTCTCCCACAAGCACCGCGAGAAGGTGCTCAGCTACTTCGACCTGGCCGAGCAGGCAGGCGCGAAGGTCCTCACCGGCGGCGGCATCCCGCGTCTGGGCGACGACCTCGCGGGCGGCTCCTGGATCGAGCCGACCCTGTGGACCGGACTGACCAACCGGGACCGTGTCGTACGCGAGGAGATCTTCGGCCCCGTGGCCGCGCTGATCCCCTTCGACACCGAGGCGGAGGCGATCGCCCTCGCCAACGACACCGATTACGGCCTCGCCGCCTCCGTGTGGACCAACGACCTGCGGCGCGGGCACCGGGTCGCGCAGGCCATGAACGTGGGCATGGCCTGGGTCAACACCTGGTTCCTGCGCGATCTGCGCTCCCCGTTCGGCGGATGCGGGCTCTCCGGCATCGGCCGCGAGGGCGGCGAGTCCTCCCTGCACTTCTACACCGAACCGACGAATGTGTGCGTACAGCTGTGACCGACTGCGACACCCTGGCAACCGCCCCGCGGACCGGCCCCGCCACCGACCAGCAGATCGCCGCCGCCACCCAGCGCCTGACGGCCGCCGCCGCCACCCGGACCCCGTGCGCGCCGGTCAGGGATCTGCTGGGCCGCGACGACCTCGACTCCGCCTACGAGGTGCAGCGGCGGCTCGCCGCGGCACGCACCAACGCCGGAGCACGCGTGGCGGGCGCGAAGATCGGCCTTACCGCCCCCGCCGTACAGCAGCAGTTCGGCGTGTTCCAGCCGGACTTCGGGGTGCTCTTCGACGACATGCTGTACGCCCACACCGAGCCGCTGGCACTCGACCGCTTCCTCCAGCCGCGCGCCGAGGGCGAGATCGCGTTCGTGCTCGGCCGTGACCTCGACCGGCCGCGCGCGAGTGTCGCGGACGTACTGCGGGCCACCGAGTTCGTGCTGCCCGCCATCGAGATCGTCGATTCGCGGATCGCCGGCTGGGACCTGGCCATCACCGACACCGTCGCCGACAACGCCTCCAGCGGCGCCGTCGTCCTCGGCACCACCCCGTACCCGATCAGCGGGCTCGACCTGGCCCGGGTCGGCATGCAGCTCCAGCGGGACGGTGAGCCGGTCTCGTTCGGGGCCGGCCACGCCTGCCTCGGTTCACCGGTCGTCGCGGTGGCCTGGCTGGCACGCGAACTGGCCGAGCGGGGCCAGCCGCTGCGCGCCGGGGACGTGGTCATGTCCGGAGCGCTCGGCCCGATGGTGCCGGTCACCGGACCGGGCCGCTACCGCATCGCCCTGGACGGGCTCGGCGAGGTCGAGACGGTCATCGAGGCCGCCGAGACCCCCAAGGAGGGAACCAAGTGAGCGATACCGCCCCCGACACCGGCGCCCGCACCGCCGTCGCGGTCATCGGGTCCGGCAACATCGGCACCGACCTCATGATCAAGGTGCTACGGCTGTCGCGGACCCTGCGCATGGGCGCCATGGTCGGCATCGACCCCGCGTCCGACGGACTCGCCCGCGCCGGACGGCTCAAGGTGGCCACCACCCACCGCGGCATCGAAGGGCTCGTGGAACTGCCCGAGTTCGCCGACATCAAGGTGATCTTCGACGCGACCTCGGCCGAGGCCCACGCGCGCAACGCGCGGATCGCCGCGGAACACGGGAAGGTCATGATCGACCTCACTCCGGCGGCTCTCGGGCCGCTCGTGGTGCCGTCGGTCAACGTGGACGAGCACCTCGACGCCGCGAACGTCAACATGGTCACCTGCGGCGGTCAGGCCACCATCCCCGTGGTCGCCGCCATCTCCCGGATCGCACCGGTGGCCTACGGAGAGATCGTCGCCTCCATCGCCTCGAAGTCGGCCGGCCCCGGAACCCGGGCCAACATCGACGAGTTCACCGAGACCACCAGCGAGGCCATCCGGGTCGTCGGCGGCGCCGAAGTCGGCAAGGCTATCATCGTGCTCAACCCCGCCGAACCCCCGCCGGCCATGCGCGACACGGTGTTCTGCCTCGTCGAAGGCGCCCTGAGCGACGGTGACCGGAACCGGATCGTGGGGTCCGTCGAGCAGATGGCGCAGACCGTACGGGAGTACGTGCCCGGCTACCGGCTCAAGCAGGACGTCCAGTTCGACCTGGTCGAGGACACCATGGTCCCCGCCCTCGGACGACGGGTGAGCGGGGTCAGGATCTCCGTGTTCCTGGAGGTGCTGGGAGCCGGCCACTACCTGCCCGACTACGCGGGCAACCTCGACATCATGACCTCGGCCGCGCTCCGTACCGCCGAGAAGATCGCCGCACACCGAGGATGGGTGTCCGCATGAAGCTCTACATCCAGGACGTGACGCTCCGTGACGGAATGCATGCCATGGGGCACCAGTACACCGTCGACCAGGTGCGCCGCATCGTCACCGCCCTCGACGCGGCAGGCGTCGCCGCCATCGAGGTCGCGCACGGCGACGGCCTCGGCGGATCGAGCGCGAACTACGGGTTCGGCGCGCACAGCGACCAGGAGTGGATCGAGGCCGCGGCGGACGTACTGCGGCATGCGAAACTGACGACCCTGCTGCTCCCCGGCATCGGCACCATCGACGATCTGCGCCGCGCCCAGGCGGCCGGGGTGCGCAGCGTCCGCGTCGCCACCCACTGCACCGAGGCCGACGTCAGCGCACAGCACATCTCCTGGGCCCGGGAGAACGGGATGGACGTATCAGGGTTCCTGATGATGAGCCATCTCAACTCTCCGCAGGAGCTCGCCCGGCAGGCCAAGCTGATGGAGTCGTACGGAGCGCACTGCGTCTACGTCACCGACTCCGGCGGCCGCCTGACGATGCGTGACGTCGCCGCCCGGGTCGACGCCTACCGCGAGGTGCTGGACGAGAACACCGAGATCGGCATCCACGCGCACGAGAACCTCTCCCTGTCGGTCGCCAACAGCGTGACCGCCGTGGAACACGGGGTCTACCGCGTCGACGTGGCACTGGCCGGTCAGGGAGCCGGCGCCGGGAACTGTCCGGCCGAGCCGTTCGTCGCCGTCGCCGACCTGCTGGGCTGGGAGCACGGCTGCGACCTGTTCGCCCTGCAGGACGCCGCGGACGACGTCGTCCGCCCGCTGCGCGAGCGCCCCGTCCAGGTCGACCGCGAGACCCTGACTCTCGGCTACGCCGGCGTCTACTCCAGCTTCCTGCTGCACGCCGAACGAGCGGCCGCACGCTACGGCGTCGACACCCGGCAGATCCTCGTGGAGGCCGGCCGTCGGCAGATGGTGGGCGGCCAGGAGGACCTGATCGTGGACATCGCACTGGACCTCGCCGCGCGGCGCGAGGCATCGAGGGAAGAGAGCAGCAAGTGATCCCGGAAGACGAGATCCGGACGCTGGCCGAGCGGCTCGACTCGGCACAGACGTCCAGGACGGACACCCCCAGCCTCGCCAACAGCCACACCATCGGCACCGACGACGCCTACGCCGTACAGGCCGCACTGCTGGAGCGGCGGGTGGCCCGCGGCGAGCGGATCAACGGGGTCAAGCTGGGCTTCACCAGCAAGGCCAAGATGGCGCAGATGGGTGTCTCCGACGTTATCGTGGGCCGGCTCACCGACGGCATGCGCATCGCGGACGGCGACGACGTCGACCTCGCCCGCTTCATCCACCCGAAGGCGGAACCCGAGGTCGCCTACCGGATCGCCCGGGACGTGGACCTCGACGACCCGCTGACGGACATCGAGGCCTGCGTCGATGCGGTGGCCCCGGCGCTGGAGATCATCGACTCGCGGTACCGGGACTTCCGGTTCACGTACACCGACGTCGTCGCGGACAACACCTCCGCCGCCGGCTACGCGATCGGCGCCTGGCGCCCGGTGCGGAGCGTCTCCAACCGCGCGGTACGGCTGCGTACGCCGGAGTCGGAGACGGTCGGTTCGACCGCCGCGATCCTCGGCGACCCGGTCCACGCCCTGCACGCGCTGCTCGACATGTGCCGCCGTCGCCGTATCCCGCTGCGAGCCGGCGAGGTCGTGCTCGCGGGCGCGGCCACGGCGGCCGCACCGCTGACGCCGGGCGTCACCGAGTGCGACGTGGCGGGCCTCGGCACGGTCACCGTGAAGGGGGTCCTGCGATGAACCCAACGAGCGGCGCGCGCGTCATCGAGGGCAAGGCCACGCCCCGCGGACGCTTCCCCCACGTCAAGGTGGTCGGCGACCTCGTGTTCGTGTCGGGCACCAGCTCGCGCCGCCCCGACAACACGTTCGTCGGCGTCGAGGTGGACGAGTTCGGCACCACCCGGCTGGACATCCGGGCCCAGACCCGGGCCGTGATCGAGAACATCCGCGACATCCTCGCCGAGGTCGGCGCGGAGCTGTCGGACGTCGCCCAGATCACGACGTACCTCGTCAACATGAACGACTTCGGCGGCTACAACGAGGTCTACGGCGAGCACTTCGACGAGCACGGCCCGACCCGGACCACCGTCGCCGTCCACCAACTCCCGCACCCCCACCTGCTGATCGAGATCCAGGCGATCGCGCACCTGCCGCGATCTCAGGCGTAGAGAAATCCCTTGCCCCCACCTGCCCCCCTTGCCCTCGGAGGCTCCCCATGACCACCATCCCCCCCACCATCGATTTCCAGCGCTGGATCAGCGAGCACGAGCACCTGCTCAAGCCGCCGGTGAACAACCGCACCATGGCCCTCGGCGACGACTTCATCGTCCAGGTCGTCGGCGGCCCCAACCAGCGCACCGACTTCCATGTCGACCCGTACGAGGAGTGGTTCTACCAGCTCAAGGGCAACATGCACGTCGACGTGATGGCCGAGGACGGCCCGCGGACCGTGCACATCCGCGAGGGCGAAACCTGGCTGCTGCCCGGCAACCTCCCGCACTCCCCGCAGCGCCCCGAGGCCGGCTCGATCGGCCTCGTCATCGAGCGGGTCCGGGAGGAGGGCACGCTGGAGAAGTTCCAGTGGTACTGCCTCGACTGCTCGGCGAAGGTCCACGAGGTCGAGCTCCAGGTACGGGACATCGTCGAGGACCTGCCGCCCGTCTTCACCGCGTTCTACGAGGACGAGCAGGCCCGCACCTGCCCGGACTGCGGCGCCCTGCACCCCGGGAAGGGCTGAGCCATGGACCGCGTGATCGACGTCCACACCCACTACGTGCCGCGCGGCTGGCCCGACCTGACCGCCGAGGTGGGCCCGGACGCGCCCTGGCTGCGGATCGATTCCGAGAACGAGGCCATGATCCTCATGGGGGACCGGGAGTTCCGGCGGATCCAGGCCGACGCCTGGGACGCGGAAACCCGGCTGCGTGACATGGACGCGGACGGGGTGGCGACGCAGGTGGTGTCGCCGACCCCGGCGTTCTTCACGTACGGCGCCTCCGGGGAGCGGGCGGCGAAGGTCGCGCGGATCTTCAACGACCTGGCCCTGGAGATCGTGGCCCCGGCCCCGGACCGGCTGATCCCGTTCTGCCAGGTGCCGTTGCAGGACCCGGACGCGGCCTGCCGCGAGCTGGAGCGGAGCATCGCCAACGGCCACCGGGGCGTCGAGATCGGCAACCACGTCGGCGACCAGGACCTGGACAGCGAGGGCGTGGTCACCTTCCTCCAGCACTGCGCGTCCCTGAACGTGCCGGTGTTCGTCCACCCGTGGGACCTGCCGGAGTCACTGCGCCTGAACCGCTGGATGGCGCAGTGGCTGACGGCCATGCCCGCCGAGACCCACCTCTCGATCCTCGCCCTGATCCTGGGCGGCGTCTTCGACCGCATCGACGACAGCCTGAAGATCTGTTTCGCCCACGGCGGCGGCTCCTTCCCCTTCTGGCTCGGCCGCATGGAGAACGCATGGCACGGCCGCAACGACGTCATCGGCACCTCGAAGCACCCGCCCTCGCACTACCTCGGCCGCTTCTACGTGGACTCGGTCGTCTTCGACGAGCGTGCGCTGCGACTGCTGGTGGACACCGTCGGCGCGGACCGGGTCATGGTCGGCAGCGACTACCCGTATCCGCTGGGCGAGCGGCCGGTCGGCGAGGTGATCCGCAGGAGCGGCTTCCTCGACAACCACAGCCGCCAACTCATCACCCACGGCAACGCGGAACGCTTCCTGGGACTGACGGCCCCTGACGCGCGACTGCCCGGGGGCGCATCCGGCGGATCCTGAAGCACCCTTCCTCCTACCTCCGCGGAGCCCGTTGCCTCTCAGCTCGTCGATGCCATTGCGGGAATGGCGAGTTGAGGGGAGTCCAGAGTGGAACCGTCGATGGGCATGGTGGTCTCGGCTGTCGGAACCGTCGCTTCGGGTGCCCTTGCCGGAGCGGGTGGCGAGCTGGGCCGGCGGGCCTCCGAGAGGCTGTAGGACCTGCTGAGCCGTGGCCGTGCCGGAGACGGGGAGACGGACGCCGGGGCCGGACGGGGCGGTCGGGGGATGGCCCACTCTGCCGGTCACCGAGCCCGAGCGGACCGTGGCCGCGCTACGGCTGGTGGAACTCGCCTGCAGTTCCCCGGAGTTCGCGCGCGAGATGACGGAGTGGACCCGCGAGGCCTCGTGGCTCGCGCCGCGGGCCGTACCCGCCGTGGCGCACGGTGCCTCCCGTCCGCAGATGCTGCCGCCGGCGACGGCGGTGTTCACCGACCGCGTGGACGTGCTCGCGTGGATCACGGCATTGCTGGATGTCGTTTCGTGGGGGTGTAGTTGAGGTACGGGGAGCGGTGTGTGCTGGGGATATCCGGGATTGGTTGAGACCGTGTGAGCGCGGGTTCGCGGGGGCGTAGGCCTGCTGGTCTGGGGATGTCTCGTTCTCGTTGAGAGTGCCTCCGTGTTCCTCAGGTAGCGCCGACGCCTCAAGGCCCTTGCGTGTTTCTCCTGGTCACAGCCTTCTGTGTTCCGTGGGGCCGGGCGGGGACAGATCGGGGGACTACCGCTTGGGCGTGTGCGCCCTGCTGGCGGTGGGCCGGTGGTGGGTTTCGGTGAGGTGGTTCAGGCGGACCTGGTCGAGGCTGGTTTTGGTGAGGCGTTCGGTGCCGTCGAGAATCGCGGTGATCGCTGCCCGGCGGATCAGACGGGTCAGGCTCCCGATCCGCCCTGCGGTGCGCTGGTGGAGATGGGCGGCGTGGCGGGGGAGTGTCCCGGCCCGGTGTGCCCGGAGATCGAGTGCGGCCTCTACTCCCGCGATCAGTTCTCCGAAGGGTTCGCGTGTGCCGAGCCGTGCCGGGAACGCCCCGCATTCCACCAGGCTCGCGCGGGCTGCGAGTTGCGCCCCGCGCACCCCGCTGAACAAGGCGGTGGTGGTGACGTCGATGCCCGCGTACACGAACGTCGCCCCGATGCTCACGGATCGCGGTGATCGCGGCTTGGCGTAGGAGTCGGGTCAGGCTCCCGATCCTGCCCGCGGTCCGCCGGCGAAGGTAGGCGGCGTGGTGGGGAAGGGTCCCTACCCGGTGTGCGCGGAGATCGAGTGCGGCTTCCACTGCTGTGATCGGTTCTTTGAAGGCTCGTGTTTCCCGAGCCGCGCCGGGTACGTACCGCACTCCACCAGGCTCGCGCGTGCGGCGAGCTGAGCACCGCGCACACTGCTGAACAAGGCGGTCGTGGTGACGTCGATGCCCGTGTACACGAACGTGGCGTGGATGCGTTCGGTCAGGTCTTTCAGGAGGCCGGCGGTCTCCGCACCTGAGGTGGTACGGGGATTGAGGCGGTGGATTTCGTCGTCCCGTGGTCTCAGTTCTGGTCTCAGTCGCAGTTGTCGGACAGTGCGTCCCGTCAGGGAAGAGTGGCGGCGCGTTTGACGATGCGCAGAACGGGGGCGGTCTGGACGGTCTGGATGCCGGGCAGGGAGCCGACCCGGTCGGTGATGAAGTCGTAGAGGGCGTCCGCATCGGCGCAGAAGACAGTGGCCATGAGGTTCGTGGGGCCGGTCGTGGCGGCGGCGTGGGCGATGTGCGGGTGTCGGGCGAGGGCGGTTCCGGCGGCGTCGAGGGCGGCCGGGGTGACCGAGATCCACAGCACCGTGTGGCTGGAGTAGCCCAGCTGGTACTCGTCGAAGTCGACGCCGAAGTAGAGGGCTCCGCTGTCTCTCAGGTGGGTGATGCGGCGGCGGACCGTCGACTCGTGCCAGCCGGTGCTCGCGGCCAGCGCGGCGTGGTGCATGCGTCCGTCGTGGGCCAGTTCGCCCAGCAGGAGCCGGTCGCCGTCGTCGAGGTCGAGGGGGGCCTGGTCCGGCGGTGGCGGGGTGAGTTCGGCGACCTGCTCGGGGCCGAGTGAGGTGATCGGCGCGTGCCAGCCGTCCGGGCCCCCGCGGAACACGCGCAGCACCTGGTGAGCGTCGATGGAGGTCACCTGGCGGGTGGCGGGGAGCGTGTCCAGCAGGAGGGTGTCGCGGACCCGCTGGTCGGGCGTCTGCATGTGGCAGACGATCTCGGTGCCGCCGGAGGCCAGGCGGATCCGGTAGGTGTCGGGCCGCTGGGCGAGTGCCTGGGCGACGGCGAGCGTGGCGCTCGGGGCACAGCGCAGCCGCATCACCCACTCCTCGGCGTGGCCCAGGTAGCGGGGGTCGAGGCGGCCGACGACCCGGACCGCCCCGGTCTCGCGGAGCCTCCGGTAGCGGCGGGCGACTGTCTGTTCGGAGACGCCGAGCACTGCGGCGATCCGGCGGAAGGAGGCACGGCCGTCCACGTAGAGGGCATGGACGAGCTTGAGGTCGAGGGTTTCCACGGTTCTCAGCGTATTGTGCGGCGGTATCTGGCGGGTTCGAGGCGGTGGCTGGAGTGCAGGTGGGTCCGCTCGCAGAGTTGGGGCATGACCGCATTCCGTGATCTCCGGCATTACATCGAGCACCTCACCGAGACCCTCGGTGCGGACGAGGTGCGCCGCGTCGAGGGCGCCCACTGGGACCTTGAAATCGGTGGCATCACCGAGCTACTGGCCGAGCGCGAGGGGCCGGCGTTGCTGTTCGACGACATCCCCGGCTACCCGACCGGTTTCCGGGTCTTCACCAACTTCATGGGTACCCCGGCCCGCAGCGCGGTGGCGCTCGGTCTGCCCGCCGACACCCCGAAGCTGGACATCGTGCGGGCCTGGAAGGACATCAGCCGCGACCTGCGGCTGATCCCGCCGGTCGAGGTCGCCACCGGGCCGGTCCTGGACAACGTCCTCGGAGGCGACGATGTCGACCTGACGAAGTTCCCGGCGCCGCGCTGGCACGAGGGCGACGGCGGCCGCTACATCGGCACCGCCTGCATGGTCGTCACCCGTGACCCCGACAGCGGTTGGGTCAACGTCGGCACCTACCGGGTCTCCGTCCACGGCAAGGACCGGCTGTCCGTCTGGTTCTTGGGCAACCGGCACGCGCGGGCGATCGCCCACAAGTACTGGGACCGCGGCCAGGCCTGCCCGATCGCCGTCGTCGTCGGCCAAGACCCGATCCTCTCCACCGCCGCCGCGATGTCCGCCCCCGAGGGCGTGTCCGAGTACGACCTGGCCGGCGGCCTGCGCGGGGAGGGCGTTGAGGTGCTGTACGCGCCCGGCACCGAACTGCCCGTCCCGGCGCACGCGGAGATCGTCATGGTGGGCGAGATGCCTCCGCGCGAGGAGGAGTCCGTCCTGGAGGGTCCGTTCGGGGAGTGGACCGGCTACTACACCCACAGCGGCCAGGAGCCCGTGGTGCGGGTGCGGCGGATCCTGCACCGCGACGACCCGATCATCCTCGGCGCGCCGCCCATGCTGCCGACCATCCCGGCGGGCGACCAGGCGGTGCCGCTCTACTCCGCCACCGTGACCTGGGACCATCTGGAACAGGCCGGGGTCCAGAACATCCAGGGCGTGTGGGCCTACGCCCGGCAACTCATGATGGTCATCTCCATCAAGCAGACCGGCGCGGGCGACGCCATGCACGCGCTGATGGCCGCCGCCTCCCGCAAGCGCACCGGCGGCATGGAGCGCTACATCGTCGTGGTCGACGAGGACATCGACATTACCGACATCAACCACGTGCTGTGGGCGGTGTTCACGCGCGTGGACCCGGCGGAGTCGATCCACATCCTGCGCTCGCCCACGACCGCCATCGACCCCCGGCTGTCACCGACCAAGCGGGAGGCGGGCGACCTGTCCATGGGGCTCGTGCTCATCGACGCCTGCAAGCCGTTCACGTGGAAGGACCAGTACCCGCGTGCCAACCGGGTCGACGAGTGCTACCGCGCCGAGCTCCGGGAGCGCTGGAAGGGCGTCCTGCCGCTCTGACACCCCGTCGGACACCGGCGGTGCCCCCACCGATCAGGAGGACCATGCTGTGAACCTGACCGAGGACGTGGCCCGCCTGCTGGCGGGGGCACAGGCTTTCCCGCTGCTCACTGTGGACGAGCACGGCCACCCGCACACGGCGCTGCTGTCCCGCGCCGAGCTCGAACCGGCCGACGACCGGACGGCGCTGTTCGCGGTCGTGGCCGGGGCCGGCACCCAGGTCAACCTGCGGCGGCACCCGTACGCCGCGCTGCTGGCCACGGACCGGACGATCTGCCACCACCTCAAACTCCGTCTGGTCAGGTCGCTGGCCGTCGAGAACGTCCTGGGCTGCGTGTTCACCGCCGTCCACCACAAGCGGGACAGCCTGGGCATCCCGCTCAGCCCGCTCGGCTCTTGCACCACCGGGTACCTCGCCGAACTCGAACACTGGCGGCGCAGCGCCGACATCCTCAGCGCGCTTTGAACCACGCTCTCCCAAGGAGGCCCCGCATGACCCGCCCGACCCGCATCATCGTCGCCATGTCCGGGGCCACCGGCGCCCCCTTCGGCGTACGGCTGTTGGAGGCGCTGCACGACATCGCCGAGGTCGAGACCCACCTCATCGTGAGCACCTGGGCCCGGACCACCATCGAGTTGGAGACGGCCCGCACCGTACGGGAAGTCATCGACCTGGCTGATGTCCACCACAAGCCCGGTGAGCAGGGCTCGGTGCTGTCCTCCGGCTCGTTCCGCACCGGCGGCATGGTCGTCGTGCCGTGCAGCATGAAAACCCTCGCCTCGATCCGCACCGGCTACGCCGACAACCTCATCACCCGAGCCGCCGACGTCGTCCTGAAGGAGCGCCGCCGCCTGGTCCTGGTCCCCCGGGAAGCACCGCTCAGCGAGATCCACCTGGACAACCTGCTGGCCCTCAGCCGCATGGGCGCCCGGATCGTCCCCCCGATGCCCGCCTTCTACAACAACCCCCGGACCCTCGACGACATGGTCGACCACATCGTGGCCAGGATCCTCGACCAGTTCGACCTCCCCGCCCTCGCCGCCCGCCGCTGGCAGGGCCTCGACCACGCCCGCCACGAGACCGCCTCCCCCGCTGCCGACGCACCGCTGGATTGAGGAGCTGCTGGACAGCCGCTATCAGCATTGCCTGGCCTGGGACCTACTCGACAAGAAGATCAGCAAGCAGGAGTGGATCGACCGCATCCGCGCCCGCGCGAGCTACCTGTTGCCCAAGCAGCGCCACGACGCCGAGGGCCACTGCCGCAGGGTCTGTCAAACGAGGGCTCTGTTCCGTAGTCGGTGGTGACGTTCTGTTGTCACGACAGAAGGATTCGGTGGCGGAGGAGGTCGAATCCTGCTCGGCCGTGCATCTGGCGCATGATTCTCTTCGTGTGGGTGTTGACGCCTTCGGTGCGGCCGTTGTGGAAGCGCAGGGTCAGGCCGACGTCGACGGCGGCGCGGTCGGGTTCCAGGCCGTTGCAGAAGCTGTGCAGGTGGGGCAGGCCGGCCACACGGGCGGCGCTGATCCACTTGGTGAGCCGGGTGTCGTTGCCCTTCGAC
>NZ_JBEXPH010000098.1:0-7758 GCF_040611955.1 Streptomyces sp. NPDC006510
ACCCCAAAAAAAAACCCCCCCCCCCCCAACCCCGCCGCCAAAACCCGCCCGGGGGGGCGGCCCCCCCGGGGGTGGGGGGCGCCCTCCGCCGTTCGCACACCTGGCGGTCTACGGCTCGAACTTGTACCCCAGGCCCCGCACCGTCACCAGGAACCGCGGAGCGCCCGGGTCGGGCTCGATCTTGGCGCGCAGCCGCTTGACGTGGACGTCGAGGGTCTTGGTGTCACCCACGTAGTCCGCGCCCCACACCCGGTCGATCAGCTGCATGCGGGTCAGCACCCGGCCCGCGTTGCGCAGCAGCATCTCCAGCAGGTCGAACTCCTTGAGCGGGAGGTCGACCTTGCCACCGGCGACGGTGACGACGTGGCGGTCCACGTCCATCCGCACCGGGCCCGCCTCCAGGGCGGCCGGGGTGATCTCCTCCGGCTCGCCGCGGCGGCGCAGCACCGCGCGGATGCGGGCGACCAGCTCCCGCGAGGAGAACGGCTTGGTCACGTAGTCGTCGGCTCCTATTTCCAGGCCGACCACCTTGTCGATCTCGCTGTCCTTCGCCGTGACCATGATCACGGGGACATTGGACCTGCTGCGCAGCTGACGGCAGACCTCGGTGCCGGGCAGGCCCGGCAGCATCAGGTCGAGCAGCACGAGGTCGGCGCCGTTGCGCTCGAACTCGTCAAGCCCGTCCGGGCCCGTGGCCGCGATGGCGACCTCGAAGCCCTC
The DNA here is from genome assembly GCF_040611955.1 of Streptomyces sp. NPDC006510. Lineage (NCBI taxonomy): Bacteria > Bacillati > Actinomycetota > Actinomycetes > Kitasatosporales > Streptomycetaceae > Streptomyces > Streptomyces sp. NPDC006510. Next base: position 721 of record NZ_JBEXPH010000098.1, read on the forward strand.
CTTGCGGAGCATGTAGGACAGGGCGTCGCTGAAGGATTCCTCATCCTCGACGACGAGCACTCGGGTCACGGAAGGACCTCCGGGGCAGGGAATGGTTCAAGGGTGTCGGGGTGAGCGGGTCCATGGGGGCCCTCGTCGCCGTTGACGACGGGCGGTCCCGAGCTGCGGTCCCGTTCCCGTACGGAGCCCGCTTCGGGCAGCCGCAGGGTGAAGGTGGAGCCCTGTCCCTCCGAGCTCCAGACCGTGACCTCCCCGCCGTGCGAGGCGGCCACGTGCTTCACGATGGCGAGGCCGAGGCCGGTGCCACCGGTGGCCCGTGAGCGGGCCGGGTCGACGCGGTAGAAGCGTTCGAAGACCCGCTCGCGGTCCTTCTCCGAGATGCCGATGCCCTGGTCGGTCACGGCTATCTCGATCTGGTCCCCGCCGGGCACGGACAGTCGCCTGGCGGCGATGCCCACTCGGGTGCGGGCGGGGCTGTAGTTGACGGCGTTCTCGACGAGATTGCCGAGCGCCGCGGCGAGCTGGCCGCGGTTGCCCCAGATACGGAGCTCCGCGGTGCCGCCCGCCGCCATGGTGATCTGCTTCGAGCCGGCCTGCTGGCGGCAGCGGTCGATGGCCTCGGCCACCAGCTCGTCCACCCGGACCGGCTCGGCGTCCTCCAGCGGGTCGTCGTTCTGCACCCGCGAGAGGTCGATGATCTCCTGTACGAGGTTGGTCAGCCGGGTCGCCTCGATCTGCATCCGGCCCGCGAAGCGTTCCACCGCCTCCGGGTCGTCGGAGGCGTCCATCACGGCCTCGGAGAGCAGCGAGAGCGCGCCGACCGGGGTCTTGAGCTCATGGCTGACATTGGCGACGAAGTCGCGCCGTACCGCTTCTATCCGGCGGGCCTCGGTGAGGTCCTCGACCAGCAGGAGCACCAGCCGGGAGCCGAGCGGGGCGACCCGGGCGGAGACCGCGAGGGCCTCGCCGCGGCCCGTGCCGCGCCGCGGAAGGTCCAGTTCGACCTGGCGTATCTCACCGTCGCGGCGGGTGTCCCTGGCCATGTTCAGCATCGCGTCGACGGCGAGCCGCCCGCCCCTGACCAGTCCCAGCGCATAGGCGGCGGAGCTGGCCTTGACCACGCTGTCGCTCTCGTCGAGCACGACCGCCGAGGAGCTGAGCACGGACAGGACCGTGTCCACCCCGGGCGGCAGGGGTGCGTTGCTGTCGGGCCGCATGGAGGTCCGCGTCGGCTTCTTCTGGTCGCGCTCGCTCCAGCGGAACGCGAGCATGGCGATCACGCCGGTACACGCACCGCCGATCGCCGCAGCTGCGGCGACTGCCGCGTTCACGTCCATACGTCAAGGTTATGCGGGTCCCGGAGGACTCTCCCAGCCATCCGAGTGCGTATCCGAACACTCGTCGCCCAGAGTTCACCGAGGAGCAAGGGTTGGTTCACTTGGGCGGCCGGAAGCCGACGCGTACGCCGCTCAGGGTGGCAGCGTGGGGTTCGAACCTGGCCCCGGCCTTACACAGAGGACTGGAGAGGGACTTCCATGCGTGACGCGTACCACGAGGAACTCGACTCGATCGGAGAAGGGCTGGTCGAGATGGCCCGCCTCGTCGGGTCGGCGATCGGCCGGGCGACGACGTCCATGCTCGATGCCGATCTCAAGCTCGCGGAGAGCGTGATCGCCGCGGACCAGAAGGTCGACGACCTTCAGCACGACCTGGAGGCGCGGGCCATCGCCCTGCTCGCCCGTCAGCAGCCCGTGGCGACGGATCTGCGCATCGTGGTCACCTCCCTGCGGATGAGCGCCGACCTGGAGCGCTCGGGCGACCTCGCCCAGCACGTCGCCAAGCTGGCCCGGCTGCGGTTCCCGCAGTCGGCGGTGCCGCACGACCTGCACGCCACCATTCTGGAGATGGGGCAGCTGGCGCAGCGCCTGATGGCCAAGGCCGCGGAGGTGATCATCACCAAGGACGTCGACCTGGCGCTCCAGCTGGAGCAGGACGACGACGAGATGGACCTGCTGCACCGCACGCTGTTCCAGCACCTGATGGACGACCGCTGGAAGCACGGCATCGAGACCGCCGTCGACGTGACCCTGCTCGGCCGCTACTACGAGCGCTTCGCGGACCACGCGGTGTCGGTCGCCAAGCGGGTCGTCTACCTGGTGACGGGCGAGCACGCCGACGAGATCCAGCAGCAGACGTCGGTGGAGGGCGCGTAAGCGCGGCGCGTGCGGGCGCGCGTGGGCACATCGGGTCGCACAAGTGTCTCTGCGCATGTGCGCCGTTGATGCGCCCGCCGGGGTGGGCATGAAATGGGGTGGGGCGGCACGCCTTGTCCGTACGCCCCGGTCGTACGCGCGTCGTTGTGGCGTACGGCCCTGTTGTACGCCTTGAGGAGGAACCATGGCCGATTCCCCCACGACCGACCCTCAGCAGGAGGCGCCCGCCGAGGTGGTGCACCTGACCCTGCTCGGCGCCTGCGGCTGCGGCTCGGGCTGCGGCTGCGGCTGCCAGTCCGGGGCCCCGTGCCAGTGCGGTGGCTGCTGCGGCTGACCGGCCGCCGCGGAATGCCGGACAGGCCCGGGGGCGCCCCGCGCGGAGACAGGTCTCCTTCGCGCGGGGCGCCGCCGTGTGCGGGGCGGAGGGGCTCTCAGCCCGCCCGCTCGACGGCGGTGCCGGAGGCGGCCTCGGCCCCGGAAGCGGGCTCTCCCCCGCCGCTCTCCGCGACCCGGCTTCCCTCTGCCGCCGCCGTTCCGTCCTCCCCCGGAAGGTTCCGCATCAGCAGCCAGTACCCCAGCGCGGCCCCGGTCCCCAGCACGGCGCACGCGCCCCACAGCCACGGTGCCCCGAACCGGTCGATCACCAGGCCCGACATCAGCGGCGCGATCAGCGCGGCCGCGGACCACGACATCGTGTACATGCCCTGGTAGCGGCCCCGGCCCCGGGCGGGCGACAGCCGGACGACCAGGCTGCTCTGGATGGGCGCGTTGACGATCTCGGCGACCGTCCAGACGCAGATGGTCAGCGCGTACACGGCGACCGACCCGGCGAACGCGGTCAGCCCGAATCCGTATCCCGCCAGCAGCGACGACACGATGAGCAGCCGGCGCGGGTCGCGGTGCTGGATGAAGCGGGTGACGGGGATCTGGAGCACCACGATCAGCACCCCGTTGACGGCGACCGCGGTACCGAAGTCGGAGCTGGAGAACCCGTCCGCCCCCATGGCCACCGGCAGCCCCACGTACCCCTGCTGGAAGATCAGGGCGATGACGAAGGACAGCCCGACGACGCTCATGAACCGGCCGTCGCGCAGCACAGTGGAGAGCCGGACCTCGTCCGCACCGTCGTCGACCGCACGTCCGGACACCACCGACTTCTCCGGCTTCTCCGGCCGCGACTCGGGCACCTTCATGAAGACCACGACGGCGCAGACCAGCGTCATCGCGGCCTCGCCGAGGAACCCGGCGAGATAGCTGTACTCGGCGACGAACCCGGCGCCGGCCGACGAGACGGCGAAGCCGAGGTTGATGGCCCAGTAGTTGAGCGAGAAGGCCCGCACCCGGTCCTCGGGCCGGACGATGTCGGCCATCATGGCCTGCACGGCGGGCCGCGACGCGTTGCTGGCCATGCCGACGACGAAGGCGACCGCCGCGATCGCCACCGGGTGGACCATGAACCCGAGGACGGCCACGGACACGGCCGTCGACGTCTGCGCGATGAGCATGGTGGGCCGGCGGCCGAGCCGATCGGTCATCACCCCCGCCCCGAGCGAGGAGACGACCCCGCCGAGCCCGTGCAGCGCGGCGACCAGACCGGCGTACGAGGCCGAGTAGCCCCGGTCCAGGGTCAGGTACAGCGCCATGAACGTGGCGACGAACGCTCCGAGACGGTTGACCAGCGTGCTGGTCCACAGCCACCAGAACTGCCTGGGGAGACCGGACACGGATTCGCGTGCGGCCCGTCTGAGACCGGTGACAGACATACGGAATCCCCCCGGGGACAATGCGGAACGGACACTGCCGGTAAGAGGCCCGGCAGCTGTCCGACATTACGAATCCCGGATTCCGCTCCGCCAGTCAATTGACGCCTGCCGTCAATTGTCCCCGCCCCTGGCCGTCCGCCCCGCCCCTCCTGTCCGCCCTGTGACCGGCCGCACGGAGCCCACAGCGGTTCGATTACGCTCGGGCCCATGGCCGACGCACCGTACAAGCTGATCCTCCTCCGCCACGGCGAGAGCGAATGGAACGCGAAGAACCTGTTCACCGGCTGGGTGGACGTCAACCTCACGGAGAAGGGCGAGAAGGAGGCAGTCCGCGGCGGTGAGCTGCTCAAGGACGCCGGTCTGCTCCCCGATGTCCTGCACACCTCCCTCCAGAAGCGCGCCATCCGCACCGCGCAGCTCGCGCTGGAGTCCGCGGACCGCCACTGGATCCCGGTCCACCGCACCTGGCGGCTGAATGAGCGCCACTACGGCGCCCTGCAGGGCAAGGACAAGGCGCAGACGCTCGCCGAATTCGGCGAGGAGCAGTTCATGCTCTGGCGCCGCTCCTACGACACCCCGCCGCCCGCCCTGGAGGACGGCACCGAGTTCTCGCAGAGCGACGACCCGCGCTACGCGACGATCCCGCCGGAGCTGCGCCCGCGCACCGAGTGCCTCAAGGACGTCGTCGTCCGCATGCTGCCGTACTGGTACGACGGCATCGTCCCGGACCTCCTCGGCGGCAAGACGGTCCTGGTCGCCGCCCACGGCAACAGCCTCCGGGCCCTGGTCAAGCACCTCGACGGCATCTCCGACGCCGACATCGCGGGCCTGAACATCCCGACCGGCATCCCGCTCGTCTACGAGCTGGACGCCGACTTCCGCCCGCTGAAGCCGGGCGGCACGTACCTCGACCCGGACGCGGCGAAGGCCGCCATCGAGGCCGTGAAGAACCAGGGCAAGAAGAAGTAGCCGGCACCGGACGAGCCCCTTGCATGCGGTTGCCCCGCGTGCAAGGGGCTCCCGGCTTCTTCCCTTCCCCTCACCCGCCCTGTTCGTCCGGGTTGTCGCAGAGGCCGCCGAGTTCGGCGATCAGTGCGGCGTCCCGCATGCCCGGCAGGGCGTACCCCTCCTTCTCGTCCCACGGGACGTCGACGTCGTCCATGTGGACGTGCCACTCGGCTCCCCCGACGGCGCGGCGCAGCTCGGTGACGGAGTCGAGCACATGGGCTGTCACCGGCAGCCACCGGCCGGGATCACTCGGCAGCTTCGTGGAGCCGGCGAGGATCTCGCCGTCGTCACCGCCGTCCTCGCCGTCGTCACCGCCGTACAGATACAGGCTCTCCTCGTCGTCGTACGGGAACGACTGAGCGCGCGCGGCGACCACGCGCTCGACGGTGGCCGACTCGGCCCCGGTCAGCGGCTGTGCCCGGCGGGCGCTGTAGTAGATGGAAACGCTCATGGTCCGAGCGTATGGCGGGGGTATGACAACGCCCGCCTCGATCCGCCGGGCAGGCCCTACCCCAACGCCCGTTCCACGCGCCCCGCGAGGCCGTCCCAGGGGCGGCATTCGACCACCGGCAGTCCGTGCCGGGCCGCCTGGTCGGCGAGCCAGTGCGAGTACGCGGCGCTGACCTGCGCCCGGTGCCGCTGTTCGCCGCTGTCGGGCTCCCGGGAGGCGTAGTTGGCGGTGATCCGGTCCGGGTCGCCCTCGTGCAGGAACACCGCCCGCACCCGGCGGCCGGCCGCCCGTCCCTCGCGGATCGCTTCCGCCGCGGCGGCCGGGGTGAGGTAGTCGCCCTCGATCACGGCGGGTACGTCGACGGTCAGACGGTTGCGGACCACGCCCAGCACCGCGGGCTCAAGGGCCCTGGCGGTGGCGATCTGGAGATCCAGCACCTGATCGACTGTCAGCTGTGCCGTGTCGGGGATGCCGTCGAAGTGATGGAGTGCGGGGTGGTGTTCGGCCGTCGTCATGGCCTCGACGGCGCTGACTACGTCGTCGAACTCGACCACGAACCCCTTTGGCCCGTCCGATTCACCGGATTCATCGGCCAGTTGGGCCGCTGCCCGGCTCTTGCCGACACCTGAAGCCCCACCGATCAACAATATGTCCCATGATGTCGCTGTCACGGGGCGAACGTATCGCGTGGGCTTCCGTGTTCGTCGTCGGCCCTGGCGCTACCGTGGCCCGAGCACCGGCCCGCGCACCGGCGGAGCCGACCGGACGGGCCGTGCGGCGAGAGCAAGGAGAACGGGGAGAGCAATCATGGGCGAAACCCTGAAGACCTTTGTCGGCGGCGCCGAAGTCGACGTGCCCAACAGCATTCCGGCCATCCGTGCCGCGTTGCCCGAGGAGAGACGCGAGGAGTTCGACCGCGCCATCAACGACGCCGGTGTGGGCGAGATCCAGGCGGTCATGCGGCACTGGATGCTGGAGGCCGTACCCGATCCGGAGGCCGAGAAGATCCTGGACCGGCTGGCGCAGGACGAGGCCGAGAGGCGGAGCGTCGCTTGAGCTTCCGCATCTCCTACGCACCGCCCGCCGACGACTCCCTGGCCAAGATGCGCGACGGCGAGACCTTCCGCGCCGAGATGGCCCGCACCCTGGGCCTCGACCCGTACGGACACGGCTCGTCGGCCGTCAAGAGCGAGCGCGACCGCCGCGAGGCGACGGTCGCCGGGGCGATCGTGCTCTATTACGTCTCCGGGACCGTCCTGATCGTCACCGTGGTGAGGCTCGTCCCGCTGCCCTGAACCGGTGCCGGCCCGACTCCTAGGAACCGGCGGGGACTTCGATGATCCTGCCGTCCTTGTCCACGCTGTGGGTCCGCCAGTACTTGTCCCACTTGTCGTCCACATGCTCGGGGACCTTGCCCTCCGGGTACCGGACGTACCCCTTCGGCGGGTCCTCGTCGTCGGGCACACAGGCCGATCCGGTGGCCCCGATCGTCATGACGGGGTACTCGCCTAGGAACCGGCGGGGACTTCGATGATCCTGCCGTCCTTGTCCACGCTGTGGGTCCGCCAGTACTTGTCCCACTTGTCGTCCACATGCTCGGGGA
>NZ_JBEXPH010000098.1:7856-31562 GCF_040611955.1 Streptomyces sp. NPDC006510
GCCCTCCGGGTACCGGACGTACCCCTTCGGCGGGTCCTCGTCGTCGGGCACACAGGCCGATCCGGTGGCCCCGATCGTCATGACGGGGTACTCGCCGCCGCCACAGATCGCGTCCTCCATCGAGCATCCCGTGGCCAGCACCGCCACGGTCGCGGAGGCCAGGGCGAGCACCGCTGCACAACGGCTCGCGCGGCGCCCGCCCCTCGCGGACGCCGCCCGGCCGATTCGGCTGATCCCGTACATGATCGCTCCTCCGTACTGGCTGATACCCCCAGCCTGCACGGAGCGCGAAACATCGATCATGAGTACGAATACTTACGCGTGGGGCACCACGTACTCGTCTGCCCCGTGCCCCTACGCCAGCTTCGCGGCCTGAGCCTCGACCACCGCGGTCGGCAGCTCGAAGTCCTCGACTTCACCGGCGAGCATGGCCATGTTCATCGAAGAGAACGAGGCGAACGAGGCGCCCTGGCGCATGGCCACGAGCTTGAGCTCCGCCTTCTCCCCGCCCTGTTCCAGCTGCACGGTCCAGGCAACCGCCTCCTCGCCGCCCTTGACCTGCTCCTCGGTGATCTTGGTGACCTTCTGCTTCTCACCGGCCGCCGTGAACTCGAAGCCGCCGGCGCACTCGGTGGCCGCGGTGCGCAGCGAGGCGACCGACTCCTGAGCGCCCTTGCCGTCGTACGAACCGAGGGCCAGCTGCGTCGTCGTGATGTCGAACGCCGCCTTGAACGCCTCCTCGACGTCCCCGCTGTCCTGCTTCGCCAGGTCGCCCTTCTTCGGCTCGCTGACGACCGTGCGCTTGGTGAACGCGCCCGGCTCGCCGACCTGCGCGCCCATCAGCGCGTCCGCCAACGGGGCGCAGACCTTCTTCTCGACCTTGATGTCATCGACGGAGATCGTGTCCTTGGCCGCGGCCTTGGAGATCTTGTGCCCCTTGACGTCGCCCTGGGCCAGCGCGGCTTTCTCCAGCTCGGCGGCGCTCAGCGCCTTGGCCGCGGGTGCGGCGGCCGCGGACTCCTTGCCCTTGGCGTCCGCCCCCTTGTCGGAGGAACCGGAGTCCGAGCCGCCGCCGCACGCGGTGGCGAGCAGGGCCAGGGACACCGCGGTGGCGGCAACAGCGGTACGGCGTATGGCGGTGGAACGCATGGTCCGGTCCGTCTCTATGAGCAGGGTGTTCGGTTTTGCTCACTCTATGAGCGAAAAATGGTTTGATGATCAATCAAGTCGGGCACGGGATGTGATCGTGACGGCGTCGTGATCATCCTGTGAATGCGCTGTCCGCCGTCGCGATCCACATCAGAACGAGACACAGAGGTGCAATCACCCCATGCAGGCTGACTTAACAACCTCGGCCGTTCTCCGCTCCGTTGGACTGACGGAGGACCGGATCGCCGCATGCGCCCCGCTCACCGGAGGCACGTTCAACACGGTCGCCCGGGTGACGCTCACGGACGGCAGCGACTGGGTGGTGAAGATACCGCCGCCCGAGACCCCCGGAACCCTGATGGGTTACGAACGCGATCTGCTGGTCAACGAGGCCATGTTCTGCACCGCCGCGGGCGGTTCGGCTCCGGTCCCCCGCGTCCTGCACAGCGAGCTCGACCCGGCCGCGCCGACCGGCCCGTACGTGATCATGTCGGCCTGTCCGGGCCGGCCCTGGAGCGAGTTCGCTCCCGGCTCGCTGTCTGCTGCGGAAGGGCGCCGGCTCCGCAACGACCTGGGGCGGATCGTCGCCCGGCTGCACGCCGTCACCAACCCCGTCGGCTTCGGCTACCCCTCCCTGGCGGTGGGCCCGTTGGCCCCGTCCTGGCGGCAGGCGTTCACCGCGATGACCGACGCCGTCCTCGCCGACGCGGGCACCTACCGGGCCCGGCTGCCGCGCCCGACGGCGGAAGTCCGTACCCTGCTCGCCGCCGCGTCGCCCGTGCTCGACGATGTCGCGCGACCCGCCCTGGTCCACTTCGACCTGTGGCAGGGCAACCTGCTCGTCGACGGCGGGCCCGGTGCGCGGACCATCGGCGGGATCGTCGACGGCGAGCGGATGTTCTGGGGCGACCCGGTCGCCGACTTCGTATCGCTCGCCCTGTTCGGGAACATGGAGGAGGACGAGGACTTCCTCGCCGGATACGCGGACGGCAGCGGGCAGCCGGTGGTGTTCGACGCGTCCGTGCGGCTGAGGCTCGCGCTCTACCGCTGCTACCTCTACCTGATCATGCTGGTGGAGACCATCCCGCGCCGCGCTCCCCAGGAGGAGCTGGACTGGGCGTGGACGCAGGTCGCCCCGCAGCTCGAATCGGCCCTGGCGGACGTGGAGTCGGCGCTGCGGACCAGCGACTGAGCGCGGCGCCCGCCTCCCGTCGGTCTCAGCCGGCCAGGGCCCGCTGGGCGTCGTACAGATTGGCCGGCCACACCGCCTCCGGTGTGCCGTACGCCTCCAGCCGGGTGTGCAGATCGCCGGTGAAGTCGGGGACGTCGATCTGGTCGAACTCCGTCACCTCGCTGACGCCGGCTGTCGCGCTGTACGGGGCGAGCCCGTCACTCCGCATCAGGCCTGCCCGGCCGTTGGTGACCCGGATGTTCCAGTACGTGAAGCGGGCGCCGAAGAGCGGCCCGGCGCTCGCATCGCCGCCGTGCCGCCCGTTGTTCTCGACCGTGATGTCGGTGCGGACGTTGGCGAACGGCATGCCCCGGTGCGAGTCGAACGTCTTCATCCATGCGAACGACGTTCATACCTGCGTCGGCGGCGAGCATGCCGCGGCGCCCCGGCGCGCCGAAAGGGGCGTGCACCGGGGAATCGTCAGGCGGGGTAGGTCAGTTGAGCCGGTCGGTCGAGCCTCGACCCATGGGTCATCCGGCCGGGCGCTGGGTCAGGTGTGTGAACGCGTCGAGGTTCCGTGTGGACTCGCCGCGCGACACCCGCCACTCGTACTCCTTGCGGATCGCGCTCGCGAAACCCAGCTCCAGCAAGGTGTTGAAGGACCCGTCGGCCGCTTCGAGCACCGTGCCGAGCAGCCGGTCCAGCTCCTGCGGGGTGACCACGGAGAGCGGCAGCCTGCCGACGAGATAGATGTCGCCGAGCCGGTCGATCGCGTAACTCACCCCGAAGAGGCGGAGGTTGCGCTCCAGCAGCCAGCGGTGGACCGCTGCGTCGTTCTCGTCCGGGTGGCGGACGACGAAGGCGTTGAGGGAGAGCGAGTGCTTGCCGACGCGCAGCAAGCAGGTGGTGGACAGCTTGCGGGTGCCGGGGAGCCCGACCACGTAGTCGCCCGGCCCGGGGCTCTCCCATTCGAGCCCGGCGTCCTTCAGGGTCGCCTCGATGACCTGCGCGACCCGCGTCGTCGCCGCTTCGGTCGGTGCCGCTCCGTCGGGTACGTCAGCCATGGAACGAGCGTACGTCAGGCGTGGAGCGAGCGTACGCGACGGCGGTGTTCGTGCATCGCGGCCGTGTACACGTCTGCGGTCGCGGACGCCGCGGTGTCCCAGCCGAAGCCCTGGGCATGCGCGGCGGCCGCCGCACCCATCCGGGCGACCAGTTCCGGCGCGTCGGCGAACCGGGCCAGCGCCTGTGCGTACGCCTGCGGGTCGTGCCCGGGTATCAGGAAGCCGCTGACCCCGTCCCGCACCGCCACCGGGAGACCACCCACGGCCGCCGCGACGACGGGCGTGCCCGCCGCCTGCGCCTCGATGGCGACCAGGCCGAAGGACTCGCTGTGCGAGGGCATGACCAGCACGGAAGCGGCCCGGAACCAGTCGGCGAGCTGCTCCTGCCCGACCGGCGGCTGGAACCGTACGACATCGGCGATGCCCAGCCGCGCCGCCAGCTTCTGCAGCCCCTCCGGCTTGGCGAGCCCACTGCCGCTCGGGCCGCCGACGACCGGTACGACGATCCGGGAGCGCAGCGTGGGATCGCGGTCCAGCAGGACGGCGACCGCCCGCAGCAGCACGTCCGGGGCCTTCAGCGGCTGGATGCGGCCCGCGAAGAGCGGAATCAGGGCGTCCTTCGGCAGTCCGAGGCGCGCCCGTGCCGCGGCCCGCCCGTCGGCGGGGCTGAAGCGGTCCAGGTTGACCCCGGGGTGGACGACGGCGACGGACCCGGGATCGGCCTCGTAGAAGCGGACGAGCTCGTCCGCCTCCTCGGTGGTGTTGGCGATCAGCCGGTTGGCCGCGCTGACGATCTGGGTCTCGCCGATGACACGGGCCGCCGGCTCGGGGGTGTCGCCCTCCGCGAGCGCCGCGTTCTTGACCTTCGCCATGGTGTGCATGGCGTGGACGAGCGGGACGCCCCAGCGCTGGGCGGCGAGCCAGCCGACATGGCCGGAGAGCCAGTAGTGGGAGTGGACGAGGTCGTAGTAGCCGGGGCGCTGGCCGGCCCACGCCTGCATCACGCCGTGCGTGAAGGCGCAGAGCTGGGCGGGCAGCTCCTCCTTGGCCAGTCCCTCGTACGGCCCCGCGTCGACGTGCCGGACCAGGACGCCGGGCGCCAGCTCGACCGCCGGGGGCAGCCCGCCGGTGGTGGACCGGGTGAAGATCTCGACCTCGATGTTGATCGCGGCGAGGCGCCTGGCCAGCTCCACGATGTAGACGTTCATGCCGCCCGCGTCGCCCGTGCCCGGCTGGTGCAGGGGCGAGGTGTGCACGGAGAGCATCGCGATGCGGCGGGGTTTGCGGTGGCCGCCGGGGAACGCGGCGGGGAACCTGAGGCGCGGCGCGACCCGGCTGCTGCCGAGCCGGGAGACGTACTGACTCACGTCGTCCGGTCCTCCTCACTCAGGGCATGACACCGAAGGGACCCGAGCCCCTGCGAACGGCTGCAACAGCGGAATCTCTCCTTTCATTTCCGCTTTACCAAATCATTACGGTGCGTGCGCCGCACGCCGGCCGGGCCCGGTCCGCCCACCGGACCGGCCCCCCGCGCCGCCGGCCGGCCGCCGCGAGATCGTTACGCTCGCTGTCATGCGCCCCATCGGCACCGCGACCCGCGGGACCACCAACCCGAACCGGCTCCGCCGCATGGACCGCTGGATCGCCGCCACCCACGGCCCGGCCCTGCGCCGCGCCGACCACCCCGTCGCCGTCGACCTCGGGTACGGCGCCGCGCCCTGGACCGCCGTCGAACTGCTGCACCGGCTGCGCACCGCCGAGCCGCGCACGGCCGTGGTCGGCATCGAGATCGACCCGGAACGGGTCGCGGCGGCGAAGCCGTACGAGCGCGAGGGCTTGACCTTCCTGCACGGCGGGTTCGAGATCCCGCTCCCCGAGCGCCCCGACCTCATCCGGGCGGCGAACGTGCTGCGCCAGTACGACGAGGGCGAGGTCGCCGCGGTCTGGCAGCGGCTGTGCGCCCGCCTCGCGCCGGGCGGGCTCCTGGTGGAGGGCACCTGCGACGAGATCGGGCGCCGGCACGTATGGGTGGCGCTCGGCCCGGAAGGCCCGCGCACGGTCACGTTCGCGACCCGGCTCGCCTCCCTGGACCGCCCCTCCGACCTCGCGGAACGCCTGCCCAAGGCGCTGATCCACCGCAATGTGCCGGGCGAACCCGTCCACGCGTTCCTGCGGGACTTCGACCGGGCGTGGGCCGCGGCGGCCCCGTACGCCTCGCTCGGCGCCCGGCAGCGCTGGATCACGGCGGTGCGGTCGCTGTCGGGCGACTGGCCGCTGGCCGACGGGGTACGGCGGTGGCGCCAGGGCGAAGTCACGGTGAAATGGACCGCCCTCCAGCCCAACCCGTAGCCCGACTCGCGCCGAACGGGGCCGGCGAGGCCGTGTCGGGGAGGCGGACGGGAACGGGGACGGGGCATCGTTCGTCCAGACAAGGGGAGCCGAAGGGGGGATCGCTTCCCCGAGGGCTCCGGTCGATCCGTGTGACCGTCAGGACAGCGGCCGTGTGCCTCTGTTGCTTTTCGGTACGGCATGGCACGATCTCGACATCGGCGGAAAGTTACTGACGGTAAATCAGATTCATTCGGGGGGAATCTCGTGAACCGACGCCACTGCGCCTCAGCCGCGATCACTCTGGTCTGCGCGCTGTCCGTACTCATCACGCCGGTCCAGGCCTTCGCCACGCCCGCGCCCCCGTCCCCCTCCGACGAGCGGCCCTCCGGGTCCGGGGCGCCGAAGAAGAGCCTCGAAGAGGTACGCAAGGAGATCGACGCCCTCTACCGCAAGGCCGGGGCCGCCACCGACGCGTACAACCTCGCCGAGGAGAAGGCCGAGAAGCAGTCCGGCGAGATCGTGAAGCTGGCCCGCGCCATAGTCGTGGGCCAGTCGAAGATCGCCGAGCTCAAGAGCCAGGCGGGCGCCCAGGCCCGCGAGCAGTACCGCACCGGCGGGCTGCCGCCCGGCGCCCAGCTGATGCTCAGCGACGACCCCCAGCTGTTCCTGGACGGGGTGAACCGGATCAGGGAGGGCCAGCAGGCCGCCCAGGGCGTGCTCGGCGAACTGACCAGGACCCAGGAGGACTTGGAGACGTACACCAAGGACGCGAGCACCAACTGGAAGAAGCTCGAAGCCAACCGGATCAAGCAGGCCAAGGCCAAGAAGAAGATCAACGCGCAGATCACCGCGGCGAAGAAGCTGGAGTCGCGGCTGAAGAAGGAGGAGCGGGCCCGCCTGCTCAAGCTGGAGCAGGAGGCCGAGTACAAGCTGCAGACCGCCTGGCTCAGCTCCGGCGCCCTGAAGGACATCAACCGCGAGGCGAGCGCGAGCGGCAAGAAGGCCGTGGCCTTCGCGACCGCGCAGATCGGCAAGCCGTACGTCTGGGGCGCCGAGGGCCCCAAGTCGTACGACTGCTCGGGGCTCACGTCACAGGCCTGGCTGTCGGCGGGCCGGCCGATCCCCCGCACTTCGCAGGAGCAGTGGCGGCTGCTGCCGCGCATCGCCATCAAGGACATGCGCCCCGGCGACCTGATCATCTACCACGGTGACGCCAGTCACGTGGGCATGTACATCGGCGACGGCGCAATCGTCCACGCCCCCCGCCCCGGCCGCAACGTCACACTGGCGGGCGCGGGCTCGATGCAGATACTCGGCGTCGTACGCCCGGACAAGTAACGACGGCCCCGACGAATCGAGCGGGCGCGGCAAATGACAAAGCCTGTCCGCCCGATCGAGCGGGCCCGGCGAACCAAGCTCGTCCGGTCAACCGAACCGGCCCCGCCGAACAAGCGGGCCCGGCAGAATCAAGCCCGTCCGGCGGTTGAGGACAAAGCGTCCCCGGACGCCCCGGGGCACGCCGCCGGACGCCCCCGGGCACCTCGCCGCACACCCCGGCACCCCCACAAAGCACCCCGCACCCCAGCGGCGCACCCCCGCACTCCCACGGGAGTGACCTGCACCACCCACCCCCACCGCACCGCGTGACCTTTGTCATGCCCGTACCCCCGCGCCCACCCCGGCACATCTCGCCGGATCCGTGACCTGACGCGGCTTATGGCTGCACATATGCCGGAGGCCGATCGCGGAACGCCATTCCGTTCCCCCGCCGCGGCCCGCTATCGTCCCCGTCTGGCGGATCGTCGATCGTCGTTCCGCCGCGCCCTCGGGGGGAGGGAAGGAAACCCGAACCGATGCCCGTACCCGTACCGCAGCAACGCGCCGACGCCGCTGCGGAGGCCTCCCACGGCGCCGACCTCACCCTCCTGGTGATCGAGGACGACCCGGCGGGCACCTTCACCGTCCCCGAGCTCCCGGCCGCGGCCGGCACGAGGGTGCGTATCCGCACCGCCCGCAACCTGACCGAGGCGGGCCGGCTCCTCACGGACGACGTCGACTGCATCCTGCTGGACCTGGCCCTGCCCGCCTGCAGCGAGACCCGTGCCTCCGGGGCCGGGGACGCGGAGGGAACCGACCGGCTCGCCACCCTCAAGCACGTCCTGCGGGTCGCCCCGCGCCACGCCGTCCTCGCCCTCACGGCGGAGGACGACACCGAGCTGGCCGCCGAGGCGGTACGGGTCGGCGCCCAGGACTACCTCTTCCGCGACGAACTCGACGGCCGGCTGCTCAGCCGCGCCATCCGGTACGCCGTCGAGCGCAAGCGCGCCGACGTCGCCCAGCACCAGCTCACCGAGTCCACGCTGCGCGCCCAGGAGAACGCCCGCCTCGAACGCGGCCTGCTCCCCACTCCGCTGCTCGACGGCTCCGATCTGCGCTTCGCGGCCCGCTACCGCCCCGGCCGCAGCCGCGCGCTGCTCGGCGGGGACTTCTACGACACGGTCCGTACGCCCGACGGCACCATCCACGCAATGATCGGCGACGTCTGCGGGCACGGCCCCGACGAGGCGGCTCTCGGCGTGGAACTGCGCATAGCGTGGCGGGCGTTGACGCTGGCCGGGCTCTGCGGCGACGAACTGCTCTCCACCCTCCAGCAGGTCCTGGAGCACGAGCGGGAGAGCGAGGAGATCTTCGCGACGCTCTGCACCGTGGACATCGCCCCCGACGGCCGGCGCGCGGGACTCTGCCTGGCGGGCCACCCCGCCCCGCTGATCGCCCGGCGAGGTCAGGCCGCACACCTTCTCCCGTACGAGGACGGCGGCCCGGCCCTGGGCCTGCTGCCGCGCGCTCGCTGGCCGCGCCGACAGGTGGATCTCGGCGGCACCTGGAGCCTGATGATGTACACGGACGGGCTGATCGAGGGGCGCGTGGGCCAGGCCGGTACTCAGCGGCTGGGCCAGGACGGCATGGTCGAGATGATCAACCGGCAGCTGGCGGAGGGGCTCACCGGCGAGGATCTGCTGGAGGCCGCGGTCACCCAGGTGCGGGAGCTGAACGGCGGCGAGCTGACCGACGACGTCGCGGTCCTCCTGCTCGACCGCGACCAGGAACACGTCCGCCGCCGGCTCCCCGACGGCGACCGGGGCCGGAGCATCCCGCGCCCCCGCCCCGGATCGGCACCATCCACGGCCCCGTGAGCGCCGCGAACCCGGCGAACGCTCAGCGCCCGCCGTTGTAGGGCCCGTACGGCCCGTCGCTGCTGGAGCCGCCGCGCCGGCCGCCGCCGCCCGAGACCGCCCGCAGCGCGGGCCGCACGTCCACCAGGAAGACGATGGACGCGACCGCGCCCGCGAGCTGCAGGAACAGCATCGGCACGAAGAGGTTCACGGCGACGGTGATGCCGAGGATGAGCAGCCAGAAGGACTTCTTCTGCTTGTCCGCGGCCCGGTAGGCGTCCTCACGGGCCATCGCGGCCATGATCAGTGCGACCACGGCCAGCACGAGCATGACCATGTAGAGCAGCCAGACGAGTGTGCTGAATCCTGTGAGCAACATGGTGTGCACCGCCTAATAAGTGGATGAGCGCCTCGCGGCCAAGGTACCGGGACAACGGGCCGGGCACTCTGGAAGGTGCCCGGCCCACGCCCCGCTACACACTTCGGCGCCACAGCACCGCCGGGGGTGCCGTGGCGCCGGGTTCCTACTTCGCGCTCGGCGGAGTGGTCTTCCTCGCGGCGGGCTTGCGCGCGGGCGCCTTCTTCGCGGGCCCGGCCTGGGTCCTGCTCTCCGGCTTGACGGCCTTCGGGGTGGGCCTCGGCGCGGGCTTGGGTGCGGGCTTGGGCGCGGGTGCGGCCTTCGCGGTGCCCGTCGGCTTGGACTCCTTGCGCGGCTCGACGACGACGGCGATCTCGACGATCTCGTCGGCCGTCTCGCCACGCCAGTTCTTCACGGTCTGCTCGCCACGCTCGGCGACCTTCTCGTACGTCTCCCGGGCCCGCACCGCGTACTCCGCGGCCACGCCCAGACTCCGCAGCGCCAGGTCCTGCGCGCTCTCGCCCAGCTTCCGCAGGTCGCTGTCGAACGAGCCGATCACCTCGGTGACCTTGGCCTGCACGGTGGCCTGCGCCTCCTTGGCCTGCGAGGTCACCTTCTCCTGCACGGCCTTGGGGTCGGTGTTGCGCACGGCCTCGATACGCTCCGGCGCCTCGGCACGCAGCTGCTCGATCAGTGCCGGGACCTTGCGCGCCTGCTCGACGGCGAGATCGGCCGTACCGGCGGCGAAGTAGAGGGGGGTCGGGTCGGTGAGGGTCTTGCGCAGGTCATCGGTGATGGCCATGAGTGTGGTCCTCCCGGATCATCAGGCTCAGTGTGAGGGTTTCTCAGGCGTTGAGGGCTTCGAAGGCTTCGAGGGCGGTGAAGGCGTATCGGCACCGCTGCCGTCCGCACCGGTGTCCGCACCGGTGTCCGCCCCTGGCTCGTCGCCGGTCTCAGATCCGGCCGCGACGCCGGATTCCGGTCCGGGCTCGAACCCGTTCTCCCTGCGGAAGGAGTCGTAGATCTGCAGCAGGACACTCTTCTGCCGCTCGTTTATCGACGGATCGGCCAGAATCACCGCCCGCGTCTCCAGCTCCTCCCGCTCCCGCTCGTCCAGAATCCCGGCCCGTACGTAAAGGGTCTCGGCGGAGATCCGCAGCGCCTTGGCGACCTGCTGCAACACCTCGGCGCTCGGCTTGCGCAGCCCGCGCTCGATCTGGCTGAGGTAGGGATTGGACACCCCGGCGGCATCGGCGAGCTGCCGCAGCGACAGCTGCGCGTTGCGCCGCTGCTCGCGCAGGTACTCACCGAGATTGCCGACGTTGAGTGATGCCATGTCCCGATAGTGCGCCAACCTTGCTAACTTTTGCAAGCAGCCGCTTGCAAAAGTGCGCTAGACCACTCGCATGGCCCCGTGTGCCTGAGCACGTTAGTTGTCACCTGAGTAGGACAACTGTCACCGGGCCGGTTTGGCGGACTCTGGCGCGCTAGCTCTGGCGGGATCCGCCGGGTGAATACCACTCTGGGCATACTGGACTTCGGACCTCGCGGTCCGCCAGGTTGGATGGCGCCATGGCTAGACGACACAGGACGAAGGAGAAGCGGCCTCCCTTCGGTATACCGCGGAAGATCATCCTGCTGTCGGGGCAGGACGTGTGGCCCTACACGTTCATCGCCGACGACTCGGGGGGCGGATGCGGCAAGGTCGCGATGCCCACTGACGCGGCCCTTGAAAACGCGCAGGCGGCGGTCTTCACGCCACTAGCGGACCTCACCTAAACCTTCCACGGTGTCGAGATCCGCATCCTCTGGTCACCCCTGACACCAAACTCGTGGGTCGGGCGTATCAGTTCCATCACCAGGGATGGCAATACACCTAGCGCCTACTGCATGGCCGACCAGTCGGCGCTGACCCTGGTGGATCGGCAATGGTCGGGTCCCGGACGTTCCGATGCGGGACCCGACCATTCCTGCCCCGCCTCCGAGGCCGTCGACCACGAAGGCAGGGCAGGGGACGCTATCCCCTTATGGATGCGGCGAGCGCCGCTGGCGGCAGCGCCAGGTCGATGCGCGGGTGGGCACTTCCGTCCTGCGGGGCGAGGAGCCGGGCTGCCCACCCTTCGGCGGCCTGGACAATCTGCGGAGATGCGTCCGTGCGCATGGGCAAAACGGTCAGCAGGACCCACCCGGAGCGTCGGGCGGGGCCTTCGGTCCGGTGCTGATGGTGTTCGGCGAGCCGGTCGCCGACGGCAGTCGACCCCTGGCGGCACACGCTGCCGACGTAGCGACAGCAGCACCGGATGTCCCAGGCGACGTATACGGCACTCGTTGCTGTGATGCTGTGCCGGGCCACGTCAACGCTAGCCCGGCATGTGAGGTTGGCCCGAAGGCCGCCGTGGGCGGACACAGCAGTGGTGTCGATGAGCGGCGCCAGTGCTCGGGTGACGGTGGCGAGCTGGCGCACGATCTTCCGAGGGATCGGCACGGTGGGGCTCATGCGTCACCACCGTCGCCTTCGTCGTCCAGGTCGAGCAGAGTGGTTCGGGCCGGACCGTAGTGGCTGAGAATGTCGTCGACGTTCTTCAGCTGCTGCCGCAGCACATCCACGCCGTCGGGGCTGCCGAAGACCTCGCGGCCGCGGGCGTGGGTCTGGGTCATCTTCGCGAGCGTGGTCGCGGCCTTGCGGGCGTTGTTGATGGACTCCTCCAGGATCCGCCGCTGGCGTACGTCTTCGGGGGTGGTGGTGCCGCCCTTGCCACTGTTGTTGCGCAGCTTCTTGCGGTTCTCGATGATGGCGGCTTCGGCTTCGACGGGATTGGCGGCGTGCACCAGGTCCCACTCGTAGTCGATGGTGACCATTGCGCCGGCCTTGTCGTGGATCGCCTCCCCGTCGCGCACGATCACGCCATCGATCTCGCGGTCGACGGTGTGGTACTGCTTGGGAAGGATGCCCGGGTCCGCCGCGACGTGCGCGTAGGCGATCGAGTGGAGCATCCGCCGTCCACCGCCAGTCGAAGCGAGCAGCGTCAGCAGGTTGTTCGGGGTGAAGCGCAGCGGGGCGGTGGCACCATCCCGGGTGATGCCGAGCTTGGAGCCTCGGTCACGGGTGATGTACCCGTCAAGGATTGCCGCCGTGCCCCCAAGCACGATCAGCTCGGCGCGGGCGGCGGCCTCGCCCTTCTCGGCACGCTCCAGGATCTCGTCGAGGACCTTCAGTGCGTCGCTGCCGGTGGTCAGCTCCCACGGCTGCTTCCACACCGTGTCGGTGATCGTGCCGCCGTTGCCAAAGGCGCGGGCCGCTGCGTCGATCCGCTCAGAGCTGCGGTAGGACGACAGCGCCATAGGTGCCAGGTGCTCGCTCACGCGCTGGCGATCAGCCTTGCCCATGCCGAACTCCTGCTTGATGAGCAGGTTCATCTGGTCCGCCCGACGGCCTGCCAGTACCGCGTGCTGGTGGACGGCCGTCGCCCACAGACGGTGAGGCGGCACCCCGAGCGACTCGTGCATGGCGCCCGGCCCCACCTTGCCGAGCAGTACCTGGTAGCAGCCGTCACTGACCAGGCCGTTGCGCAGGGCGTGCCGGTAGACGCGCTGCATTCCCTGGGTGTTCTGGGCGCCGCCGGTCCACGGCGTAACGTGCACGTGAAGGTTAGCCACCAGGTCGTCCCGAGCGGCAACTAGGTCGGGCAGACGGGAGCCGTCCTCCGCGCGGGCTCCGACCACCACCATGGCGGGGAAGGTGAGCGTGTGGCCTTCCCGTCGAGTCGCCTCGGTTAGCGTCCGCTCGGCCAGGCCGCGACGGACACGCGCAGCCATCTCCGTCACCTTCGCGCGGGAGGCCCGCTGGTCAGCCGCGCGACGCGGACCCTGACGGTCCACCGGCCCGATCACGGCGGACACGCACGCGGCCGCCGCCGCGTCGATGTCACCACCGGTACGGGCCAACCACATGCTCACCAGTCGGCTGTTGCCGTCGCCGGCGACGGTGTAGGTCTCCTCGGTACCGTCGCCGTACACGACGCGCACCATGAAGAGGGTCAGCGGCTCCTTGATGCCCTGCTGCAGCACGCTCTCGGTGTAGACGTTCTTCCCGCCCTCGGCCTCGAACGTCATGCGCATGCTCTCGGTCACCGCGGCGGCCAGGGCCTTCCGATCTGCAAGGTGCACTACGAAGAGGGCGCGCGGCTCTCCGGTCTCCTCGTCAACCAGCGTCTCGTAGGTGACCGGTACCGCCGTCGCGGGCTCCACGTCCATTGCGGTGTGCACCTTGTGCGCCCACCGCTGGTTGACGAAGTCGGGCAAGACGTCCAGGTCGAGATACCGCTGGTGCGGCGGAATCGTGTACAGAGTTCCGCCCACGACCGGCTTGTCCATCAGGAGACCGCAGTCCGCCATGTCGCCCTGCGCCTCAACCAGCCGTCGCAGCCGCACCGGGTCTACCGCGCCAGCGGACACCACGCTGGACGCATCCTCGTCCAAGGAGTTCGCCGGGTTGTCCAGCAGTACCTTGCGGGCGCCGCGCAACTGCGCCACGGGAACCGGGTCGGGTACGGGGTTGGGGCGGCGCAGCAGAGGAGGGAGATTGTCGTTCTCGAAGTCGTCGATGTTCATCGACATGCCCTTTCAGGGACCGACGCGCTGCGGACAGAGCCCGCTGTCCCGGCAACCATGCCAAGGACTCCACTGCGCGCCGTCACAAGGGCAGCGAGCGCCGTCACGATCCATCACCGGCTCTACAGTCCGGTACGTACCGTGCCGACCGGCATTCCACGGGACTAGGCGGGCTGCTGGTCAGCCAGGCCATCTGGACCCGGACTCCCGTCGATGACGGGTGCCAGCCACCCTTCACGTAGCAGGTCGCAGCCTGAAACGTGCAGTTCCGTATAACCGGAGCGGTGCGCGGCCGATGCGGGTAACCCACCCCGGCACCATCGAAAGTAACACATCGCCATGTCGTGAGCTACACCCTGTAGCCAGCGGCTTGCGGGCCCTTGAGCGCCTCACGGACGGGCGCGAGCGCGTGCGCATACTCCGACTCCGGCTGGAGACGAAATGGGTAATGCCGAGCCGTCAGTCTGGACTTGAGCAATTACGAGTTGGCGTGGCCCGCAGCGCTGTTCGTATCCGAGGCCTTGGACTGGTCGACGGCCCTGGCGGCCTGCGGAGGAGATGGAGAACCACAGCGACGCCCCCTGGGCCGACACCACCCCCGAGTGGGGCAGCCGGTCGGTGGTGGCGACGAAGCACGACTGGTTCTCCGAACTCACGCGCCTCGCAGACGGCTTCGAGGAGCGCGACAGTAGCCCTTCGACTTCGGCTCCTCCCGGCCTCCCTCGGGAATCGGGCCACGGGCGATGATCTGGCGCATCGGAGCCATGTGGTTGAAGTGGTTCATGATGGCGACCCGTAGCGGGAACGACATCCAGGCCTGGCGCCGGAGATATAGCGACAGGGCTTGGTCGAGATCGCTGGCTTGGTGGATGAGTGGCAGCATGCGCTCTCGGGCCTGCTCTTCGTCGTCTGCATCAAGGAGACGTTCGGCGATCCCGAGGACTGCCCCCATAAGCAACGGGTCCAGCGGAGGGTCCGTGAAGGGGCGAGAGCTGTGCTTCTTTCCGGGTCTGTCTCGGAGGGTTCTCGCACGGACATGGCGTTGCTCAGCGTCATGGTCGAGGGCTTCCGCGAGGGCTGGTGTTGCGGCGAAGGACCGGCCCGCCGGCCAGGACAGGAACACGAGACCGAGCAGGGCCCTGAGGTCGGCGAAGTAGTCGGCGGCGGGAATCAGCCAGCCAACGCATGGGGTCATCGCGGGGCCGACGGGGTCGAGGAGATCCTGAAGACGCCGCTGGAGGCCAAGCAGGTGCTCCAACGTCTGTACGTCGGGGAGCTCTTCGGAGGGCACGCCGCCGGGTTCGGCGAGTTGGGCACCACAGGCGGGTTGGAGGCGCCCGATGGTGCGGGGGGCGATGGTTGTCCGGCACTGGGTGGGGTGCAGGTCTTCGTCCCAGGGACGGGCGATGATGCTGTTCATCTCGACCGTGTGGACGGGTTGTCGGCAGGTGGGGCAACTGATTCGCAGCAGGCGGCGGTGCTTGGTACAGGCAAAGATTGGTGGGAGGCGCCAGGAGCGCTGCCAGGATCCACCATGGAGTTGCTGGATCTCGCTCCCGTCCCCAACGAGGCATTGCGGGCAGTAACGAGGGGTGTGGGTCAGCAGCCAGGCGTTGTCATTGACCATCCTCGCGGCGCTCTTGCGTGGGGTGAACTTCTCGCTCAGCGGTCCGTATCGCTCGGCGAGCGAGGAGGTCAGCAGGCGGCTGACCTCCTCGGGGGCGAGCCGGGTGGATTGGGCGAAGGCCCGGACCTGTTCGGGCCCCAGATCATGAAGAAAGCGGATGGGAACGCGGAAGAGCACGTTGTCCCTGCGGCGACCGGTCAGCCCAGTACGGATGGCGACCATACCGGGGGACGTGCCCAGTCGATGAGCAAGGCGGAGGATGTAGCCGGTCAGCGTCTCGTCCGACAGTGGGTCCAGGCCGCGAGGAAGAGAACGCATGCCTTCATGGTGCTCTGCTTGCTGCGGGCGCGCACGCCTTCGCTGTGACTGAGCCCGAGTCCCCGAGTCCCACACAGGGTTGGACGGAAACCGGCGGCGCCTGAGGTGCCGCCGGGTACATGATTACGGGATGGAACAGCCCTACGAGGATCCGTTCAACGAGCGTTCGGACCAGGCTCGCCGCATTACAGCAGTCACGCGCCGAGACATCTTCGACTACGTACGGACTGAAGGCGGACCCTGGTGGGGCCGGATGGAGGAAGCCGCTTTCCTCGCACGCCTCTATGACTTGGAGTTGTTGCCCTCGACAGATTCGCGCTACACAACGGCACGCGGCGACATTATTCAGCATCGTGTGAACAACTACGACTGGGACGACGACTGGGTCTTCGACGACTCACGTTTCCGGCTCGCGAGCGGGCCCGACGAGGTGCTACTGGGCTTCCTTGCCCAGATGGTGCACCCAGTCGTGCAGTCTGACACCGAACGAGCAGCCAAGATCGTTTCAGACTTGAACAGCCTGCTCATGCCTGATGGCTGGATGCTGAGGCCGCACAAGCAGATGTCAGGCCGACCAGTGTACGCGCCAACGCGTACTGGGAGCGGTGCCGGGGTTGCCATCTCGTTCGCCCACGAGGCGGTCGCTCGCATCGATACCGAGTACATCTCCCAGCAGGTGACGCGGATGGAAGGCGCTGTGGACACCGAACCGGAACTCGCGATCGGCACCGCAAAGGAGTTCATTGAGAGCATCTGCAAGACGATCCTCGACGAGCGTCAGGAGCCCCACGGGAAGAACGACGATGTCCCTACACTTGTCCGTAAAACCACCAAAGTCCTGCAATTGATGCCAGATGACATCGACTCCACTGCTCGCGCTGCTGACACGATCAAGCGGATGCTGATGAATCTCGCGACGCTCGTACAAGGATCAGCGGAACTACGCAACGCCTACGGCACCGGCCACGGCAAGTCCAAGATGCAGGCTCAGCAACGCCTGACACCACGCCACGCACGGCTCGCCGTCGGAAGTGCCGCGACACTCGGCGTCTTCCTGTACGAGACTCATGACGCCCGCAGCTAGCACGCTGCTCGACTGCCGAGCCTTCCCAGGGAACTCCGACGTCCGTAGCGGCGCAATGACACGTCATAGGCCCCCGTTGCTGCAGTGACAACGCCAGCTATATCCGATCGACTTCAGATGCCCGGTCGGGTTCTGGTTCCTCATCATCAATGACTTGACATGCGATGCGCGGTTTTGGGAGCACTGGACATGACAGAGAGAGCGACAGCAGCGGCGAAGCGGCACCCCGTATGGGATGAGGGGGTAGTCACGGCACTTGCCGTAGTACTCACAGGTGAAGGAGGCCTCACCCACACACAGATCGGTCACTTCTTGACTCTGACTGGCATCCAGGGTGACCCGGGGAAGACATACTCCAAGAAGGACCGCCTCACCGTCGCGCTGATCAACCAACAACGTCGGACCAGGATGGCGAACCACATCATGGTGTTCATCAAGAACGTCATGACACCGGTGTCCTACACGCAGCAGCCAGGTGATTTCGCCAGGCGCCAAGGCGACCTCAACGAAGTTCTTGTCCACGTCGGCTTCCGCGTCAACGACGAGGGTCGCCTGGCGCGCGGGCCTCAGGCGAGAACCCTCGACGAGGCTGCTCAGCACGCCAACTCACTACGGATCGAACTGCGTCGACGCGCGACCCATCCGGAGGTTCTCGCCTACTGCACCGCGGAGATCCTGACGAAGAATGCCTTTCACGCCAGCCTTGAGGCAAGCAAGTCAGTCTCTGCCCGGCTGCGGCAACTCACCGGCGAGCAGGGAGACGGCTCCCGCCTGGTCGACGCCACGCTCATGCCGGGCAGCACGGGCACTCCGCGCGTGGCCATCAACTCTGGGTCTTCGACAACGGATCTGGACGAACAGCGGGGGTTCGCAAACGTGCTTAAGGGACTGCTGAGTATGTATCGCAACCCCACAGCACATGACCCGCGCATTCACCGCCAGGTGACCGACGACGAGCTTCTTGAGTTGCTTACCACCCTGTCGATGATCCACCGACGTCTGGACACAGCCACCGTCAACCCGTGACCAGTCGGCGAAACCCCTGGTCTTCGATGCGTTGCCCGATGCGCGCGAACGCGCCCTTGTCCTGCCGTACCGCGAGGAGCACCACACTTGCTGGCCGGGACAAGCCGTTGAGGGCGCGGAACTGGTATCCCACCACATTCTCCACTCGCCTGGTCTTGTCGATGATCGGGGCCATGGCCTCGTGGCCACTGATCTCATCCGGGGCGGACAGCAGCCGTGCGGCAATGCCGAACACCGCTCCGGCGACGACGGGGTCCGCCGAGGGCTCGCTGTAGTGGTGCGAGGCGCGGCGCTGTTTGCCGATCGGGGCCCGAGACTCCGCGAATGCGGCATGTCGACGCTCGGCCTCCCGGTCGACAAACGTGGCGAGGGCCGGCGTCTCGGCGAGGTCTCGTGCCTGTGGCCATGTCATGAAGATCAGCCCGCTCAGGGCGCGGAGATCGATGAAGTACTGGGCTGCAGGGATCATCCATCCGAAGCTGCCCACCCACGTCGGACCGTCCGGCGCCAGCAGGTTGTCGAAGTGATACTGAAGTCTCAGCAGAGCGGCGACGGTGGTGGGTGCTTGCGGGGCGCGATCCACACCGACGCCGGCCAGCCTGGCGCCGCAAACCGCCCGGGTGCCTGGAGTGGTGGCCCGGCACTGAGCGGGGTGAAGGTCTGCTTCATGACTGCGGGCGATAAGGCCGCCCGCGCGCGTGGCGTTGACGTCCTGCCCGCAGCGGGGGCATCCGTTCAGAAGGAGCCGCTCGTGCCGCAGACAGGCGAAGACCGGAGGCAGCCGCCACGTTCGCCGCCAAGTGCCGCCATGGCGTTCTTCGATCTCTGATCCGTCGCCTGAAAGACAAGTCGGGCAGTACCGGGTCGTGCGGGTGTGGATCCAGCTGTTGTTGTGGAGCATCCCCTCCAAAGTCCGGGTCCGTGCCAACAGACGGGAATTCAGTGGCCCGTAACGGCTGCCTAGAGGAGCAGTCAGCAGCCCCCGGACTTCGTCGGATGTGAGCTGCGTCGTACTCGCGAACGCGCCGCGTCGTTGATCGTCCAGGTGGTGCAGGAGGCCCATGGGAACGCGGCGCGTACCCATGCGCGCCGCCGCAGACACCAGCCCTGTACGGGCCGCGATCTCCACAGGCGCGGCGCCGAGCCGGTGTGAGAGCCGGAGGAGGTAGCCGTGAAGGGATTCGCCCTCCAGCGGGTCGAGGCTGCGAGGCAAGGGCCGCAGGTCGCTCTCGAAGGCATCAAACATCGGCTGCGGGGCGGCCGCCCTGGTCGTCGAAGACGGTGTTGCGGCCGCGTTTGCGGCGCTTGGACGGTGCGGCTTTCGCCTCGTCCTTCAGCACGGGGATCTCGCCGGAGGCCGCGTCCCGTCCGGGGATGTTGCCGAGGTTGATGGGGATCTCGTCGAGCAGGTTGATGGTCAGGTTCTCCTGGCCGCTCTCCATGGCCTTGGTGCAGCCGTCTTCGATGAGCCGTTTCAGCAGCCCGACGATGCCTTCGGTGCGGCGGAACAGGTACTCGGGCATCGTGCCGTCGATGAGCATGCCCGGCGCGGCGCGGAAGAGCCGCAGCTGATCCTCGACGCCGGCGAGATGGTTGACCCAGGTGGCGATGCCGCGGGGGGTGTCGTAGTGGAACGGATCGAGATTGATCATGTCGAAGCGGCGCTCGGTCTGGGTGGCCGCCTCGTCGTTGTAGCTCTTTCCGCGCTTGGCGGGAGACATCACCATCTGCCCGGTGCGCGGGTCGTGGCGTCCCTCCCTCAGAAGCCCGGAGCCGGGGATATTGACGCCGATGAGGATGAGGGTGACGTTCAGACTCATCAGGTCGCGGATGAGATCGAGGGTGTCCTGGTCGTCCTCGCGGTGCATTTTCAAGCGTGTGATGTCGTCCATCAGCAGGGCGGTGGTGCAGTGCGCGTGCAGGGATTCGCGGACGTTGCGGATCAGCCCGCGCAGGGTCTTGGCGTGCGGGGCACCGTAGAAGTCCAGAATGGCCTCGCACAGTCCCTTCGGAGTGGCCTTGACCGGCGTCTGGCAGTAGGCCACCGGCAGGAACAGGTCTCGGGTGCCGGGGATCGCGTTCGGGTTGAGTTGATGGTGCAGGTCGCGCCAGAAGTCCTCGAACTCGGCGGCAGTTTCGCAAGCCGTCTCCGTCTTGCCCTGATAGCCACCGCCGTTGATCATCAGGCCGTCTCGTGTGCCGGGGGTCTGTTTCAGCGCGTTGTTCTGGATCCGCGACCTCATCAGTGCGGTGACCTGCGCGCTCATCGGCGTCTCCTGCATCCGCAGGTTCACGTGGGTGGCTGCGCGGTGCAGGTCGTGCAGACCCCGCTTGCGCGGGCTCATGGCCCGGTACTGGTCCAGTGAGAGTCTCGGGGCCGGGATGAACGTTCCTCGCGTCTGCCGCCACCGCTGGTATCCCTCGTGGGTCACCCGGTTCGGCGAGGGGCCGAACCGGAGGAACGGGACGACACCGTCCTGTAGTCCGCTCTGACCGTCTGCCATCTCAGTCCTCTCCTTCCGGAACCGGGACCGGCTCGGCCGTGTCGCTCTCGTCCTCATCGGGGAGGATGAACAGGTTTCCCTTGCGGTAGCTGGCGCCCAGCGGGGGCGGCAGTGCGGGCCGGGACGGCCCGGCCTGTTCCCGGCGCCGACGGCGCTCGGCATCCAGACTCTCGGCGGCCTGCCGGGCCTGATCCGGCCAGTGCAGATGGACGACCGTGTCCCCCGCCGCCCGGACGGCGGGTTTCTCCTCGCTTCGTGCGGCGGCGGGCCGGTCGGCAGCTGCTGCCTTGGCCTGTGTGACATCACGGGCGCACTCGGTCCGCTGGGACTTCTTCAGGCGGGTGGGCCACTGGCTGACCGGTGTCCGCAAACCGATCAGATCCAGAAGCAGGGGTAGGAGTTCGTCATCAGCCCTTGGCTTCAGACCGGCTCTCTCCGCTCGCTGCAAGAGGTCTCGCACTCGGGCATCGCCGAAGGCCGGCACCTTTCCCTCCGGCGGCAGCCCCGTCCAGCTCAGCGGATGCCACTCGTGGGAGAGCGGGTCCTGGAAGAACACGGTGCGGCGGTCGCGTGGTTCCCGGTGGATGATCCACTGCCACTTACGTTTGCCGCCTCGGGCGGATCTCTGGTCACGGTAGGGGTCCAAAGCCGGGCCGTCGTACCAAAGTCCGCGGACTTTCACCCCGCGCCGGCCATGGATCCTCGTCACCGAGTGCTCGGGCAGCAACTGGTAGTAGAGCTCAGGTGAGGGGATCTCCATCGCGAAGCCACCTTGGGCGAAGGAGGCAGCGAATAGCGAGTTCGGGCTGTGGTCCCCTCCCGGGTCCCAGCTCGGAGCATGCTGGCCCAGGCGGCGCTGCTGCCACACCTGAACGATCCAGGTCGCGATCAGGTGTTCCATCTCCTCGATGGTCCACGTCACATCGCCCTCCGGGTCGGCCCCGCGGTCGGCGACGTCCACTCCGGTGTAGCCCAGCAGATGCTCGAACAGCAGGGACCGGATACTGCCAAAGGCTCTCTCCACGACCTGCTTATCCGTGGGACGCAAGACACGGGAGGGAAGGATGTTGCATCCGAGCACACGCTGGACGTCGACGAGGTGGTGATTTCGGTAGACCGACCCGTGGTCGGTCGTCACTGTCTCCGGAGCGAAGAACGGCAGCCCGGCGACCTTATGGCCTGCGAACTCCGCCACCACCGCGGCGGGCAGTCCGGGATAGGGCCATTCCATCTCCTCGCCCCAGTCCGCCCGCATCGGCAGCGGCAGCATCACGTCCCGAAGCAGCATCGCCACATCCACCGAGGTGTCTGAGACCAGCGTGAGCCGGAACGCGCAGAGCGAGTGTGTGTAGACGTCTATGGCGAGGGTGAGATGGACCCTCACCGGATCGCCGAACACGCTCTCACGGACCATGACCGGTAGCACCGTGGTGTCCAGCGCCACCACCTGCCCGGGACGGTGGACCACCACGTGCCCCGCTTTGGTGGGCAGCTCTGCCGACCGCGCATAGCGCTGGCGGGCCCCACCTGGGCCGAACCACTCCTTCCAGACCCTCAGCAGCGTGTGATAGCCGGGGACCGCAACGTCCGGCCCGAAGGTCTCGCGTACGTACTGATGAACCATGGCCTCCCGAGTTCGGCCGTCCACCCGCGAACGGTGCAGGGTCTCCGCCCTCACCGCGAAGATCGCCTCCCGGACCTCCTCGCTGATACTCGGATGCCCACCGCTCTTGCGCAGCCAGCGGTCGTCCGCGCAGCCGACCAGCCCGAAGCGGCTGCGGCTCTTCTCCCAGCGGATCAGGGTGCGGTAGCCCACCTCGGCGAGGCCGAGCATCCTCGCCTCCTGGCTAGCCAGGGCCTTGAGCTCAGCGACCTTCGCCATCCGCCGCTGCGTCAGCGTGGTCGCCTCGGGGTCGTACTCGGGCTTCGGTTCGCCCGGCCCCGGCCGCAGCGGATCCCCACTGCGGAACCCCGTCTTCACTTCTAGCAAGTGGGCCGCGCGTAGCTCGGCCAGTCGGCGCTTACCAGGGTCCAAGTCCTTTGCCGACGCTGGCTGTCGGCCCCGGCTCGCCCCCGACGCCGAGGTCCAGGAAGAGGCACGGCAATGCCTGTGGTTGGCGAGGAAGTGGAAGGTCAGTCGCTGCCGGGAACCGTCCGGCCCCACCAGTTGCACCCGCCCGAGATGCGGTTCACGCAGTTCAACGGTCCACTCCACATCGTCGAGCACCACCCCGGCACCGACGGACAGATCCGGTGCGCGAGCAGTGCTCATGAACGCTCCGATCCGAGTACCACCGTCGAGCGGTCCGCGAGAGGCTGGTTCAGATCGACACCAAGACGGCGGTGCCAGAGCAGATGGAGGAGATGAGCCCGCGCGACCGGTTCGAACGTGCTGCCCGCCGCGATGTCCCCAAAGGTCAAGCCCTCGCCGGCCCCGGCGAACAGGCCCGTCTGAACACCCAGCGGGTCCGCCAGCGGCCGCCGCCGCGACGACATCTCGTCCACCGACATCAGCACATGTGGCCTCCACCCCGCTGCCACCGTGTAGTGCCAGCCGCAGGTCAGCGCGGCCTCGGCCGTCGCCGCAAAGGACTCCCGGTCCTCCTCCTGGATCAAGTCGGCGGGGCGGACGTCGATCAGCCAGATGCCCAGGCGGCTGATCGCGAGGAAGTCCGGGGTGTGCTTGCGCCAACCGGCAGCCGTACGGAACTTCAGCCGCAGCGGCTGCGAGAGAACTTCGGTCACATCGCCGGCGAAGTCCAGGGCCAGCAGCAGCCCGGCTTCCTCCAAGCTTTCGAAACCGTGCAGACGCCCCGTACTGACCATGTACTCCAGCCCGGGGCGATGACGCTGGTCCCGCCTCCAGGTGAAGCCCCGCATCGGCCCCAGCCTGGTGACCGGAGCGGCGTCCAGATCGGCCACCGGACAGGTCACCTCACCCCCGGCGTGACGCCAGGTCGCCGTCCACCGGCGCGTCCAGCCCTCGGCCAGGTCGAGCCCATCCCGCCCGGCACCGAGCGAGACGGGGACCAGCAGGTCATCCCACCGGCACGAATGCGACCACAAGGGTCTACACCCCGCACCATCGGCCGCCCCGGCATGTACCCCGCCGGATCCCTGAAGCTCCGCCACCCCTTCAGAGAAGCGGAGCCCGGCGTACGGCGTAGGCGATCTCCGGTTCTGGTGACAACAAGACGAGCAATTGTCAATTCCTGTGGATCACCGTGGGGAGCCTCAAGTGGCCCGCAGCCATTGATCGAGGACTGCGAAGTCTTCGGTGGTGAGGCCGC
>NZ_JBEXPH010000099.1:0-31399 GCF_040611955.1 Streptomyces sp. NPDC006510
GGCCGTGGCGTCGTCCTTCGGGAGCCCGCGGATCGCGGCCCGCAGTGCCCCGGCGTCCGGAGCCTCCCGGGCAGGTTCCTGCCGGGTGGCCGTGGCCGCGGGTGTGCCGGCCGCTGCCAGGGCCGGTGCGGCGGGGCCCGCGGCGATGCCGAGGACCAGTGCGGCTGCGACGACCGTGCGGGACGTGCGGGCGTTCATGTCCGGTGCCTCCTGGGCGTGGAATCCCCAACTGCTGATGGATTCCATCCTGTTGATCAGCTCGCCCGCGCGGATCCCCCGGCCGGGGGTTTGCCGGAGGGAGGCCTGCTCCCCTGCGCGGGGGAGTCGAGGGCCGGACCTCCCTCCGCAGAGGGAGTCACGACCCCGCACTCGTACGCACAGATCACCGCCTGGATCCGGTCTCGCAGCCCCAGCTTGGACAGCACATTGCCGACATGGGTTTTCACCGTGTGCTCGCTGACGACCAGCGCGGCGGCGATCTCCGTGTTCGACAGCCCGCGCGCCAGGTGCAGCAGCGTCTCGTGTTCCCGGGCGGTCAGCACGTCCAGGTGCGCCGACGGTGCCACGGCCGCGGCGGGCCGGCGCGAGGTGTACTCGGCGATCAGCCGGCGAGCCACCGACGGTGCCAGCAACGAGTCGCCGGCCGCCACCACCCGTACCCCATGCACCAGGTCGTCGCGGCGGACGTCCTTGAGCAGGAAACCGCTCGCCCCCGCGTGCAGCGCCTCGTAGACGTACTCGTCGGAATCGAAGGTGGTCAGCATGACCGTCCGGCAGCCGGTTCCGGCGCTGATGGCGCGGCAGGCCTCGATACCGTCCATGCCGGGCATCCTGATGTCGAGCAACGCCACCTCGGGCGCCAGCCGCCGCACCGCTTCGACCGCAGTGGCACCGTCGCCCGCCTCGGCCACCACCTCGATGTCCGACTGCGCGTCCAGGATCATCGCGAAGCCGCTGCGCACCAGCTCCTGGTCGTCGGCCACCACCACCCGGATCGTCAACTTCCCACCTCTGTCCTCTGCTCCGTCTTCGGCCGTGCCCGCGGAATCGTCACCCGGACCCGGAACCCCCGCCCGCCCGGACCGGGGCCGGTGCGGGCCGTGCCACCGTGCGCGGCGGCGCGTTCCCGGATGCCGACCAGCCCGAGCCCGGAGCCGCCCCCGGGGCCCCGCCCGTCATCGGTGACGGTGAGGGTCAACGCCTCGGGTCCATGATCCAGCCGAACGCGGACGGTGGTCGCGTCCGCATGCCTGACCACGTTCGTCAGGGCCTCCTGCACGATCCGGTAGACGGTGGCCTCGACCGCCAGGCCCGGCGCGCCGGGGCTGCCCGTGACCTCGTACGAGACCGCCGGTCCGCTGCCGCGCACCCGCTCCACGAGACCGGGCAGTTCCGCGAGCGCGGGCTGGGGCTCCCGCGGCGCGTCCGGTGAACCCTCGTTCTCCCGCAGCACGCCGAGCATCCGGCGCAGCTGCGCCATCGCGTCCCGGCCCGTCTCCGAGATCGCGTCGAAGGCCGCCTCGGCACGCTCCGGCGCCGTACGGACCGCCACCGGACCGGCCTCCGCCTGCACGATCATCAGGCTCACCGCATGCGACAGGATGTCGTGCATCTCCCGGGCGATCCGGGCCCGTTCGCGGGCCGCGGCCTGTTCGGCCTCGATCCGGTGGGTCAGCTCCAGCTGACGGGCCCGGTCCTCCACCGCATGCAGATACGCCTTGCGCGTCGCGGCGAGCCGGCCGAAGGCGTAGGCCGCGGCGAACACGAAGAGGGAGAAGAGGAGCTCCCTGAGCGCGTCGCTGTCGAGCCCGACCGAGACCAGCACCGCCAGTGCCGTGAGCACCGCGATCCCGATCCGCTTCGGCGCCGGGGAGAGTTCGGCCACCGTGTAGAACGCCACCAGGCCGGTGTACGGGAGCGGCTGGCCCGGACCGTCGATGGTGAACCGGTACAGGCCGCCGGCCGCGAGCACGGCGACGAGGACCAGGACCGGCGCCCGGCGGCGGGCGGTCAGCGGCAGCACCGTCAGAGTGGTCAGCCCGTACGCCGTCCACGTCGCGTCCGGCAGTTCCGGGGCGCGCGGGATGACGAACGGCATGGTCATGGCGGCCTGGACCAGCAGCGCGATGAGCAGGTCGACGGCGCGGGGGCCCGCTCCGAGCGCTCTCGCCATGATGTCGCGTAGGTGCATCGGACCGGCGCCGTCAGGGCTTCCGCGCCACCGCGCCGAACTGGGCGACCCGCGCCGCACCGGGCTCGGCCCGCCAGTGCGCGCACGACACGATGCCCGGTTCCACGAGGTCGAGCCCCGTCAGGAAAGCGGCGAACCCGGCGCGGTCGCGGGCGGTGATCGGCGGGGTGGCGTTCTCGTTCCAGAACCGCATGGCCGCCTCGTTGCCCTCGCCGCCCAGCTCCAGCGTGGGATGGGTGAGCACCAGATGGCTGCCGGAGGGCATCGCGTCCATCAGCGTACGCACGATGCGCCGGGCCTCGTCCGTGTCGAGGACGAAGTTCAGGATGCCCAGGAGCATGACCGCGACCGGCCGTTCCAGGTCGAGGACCGGCTGCGCGGCCCGCAGGATCCGCTCCGGATCGCGGGCGTCCGCGTCGATGTACACGGTCGCGCCCTGCGGTGAACCGGCGAGCAGCGTCCGGGCGTGCGCCAGCACGGTCGGGTCGTTGTCGACGTACACGACGCGGCAGTCGGGCGCGGTGCTCCGGGCGACCTCATGGGTGTTGCCGGCACTCGGCAGACCGGTGCCGATGTCGAGGAACTGCCTGATCCCCGCCTCACCGGCCAGGTACCGGACCGCCCGCCCCAGGAACGCCCGGTCGGCGCGGGCCACTTCGCCGATGCTCGGGTACAGGCCGGTGACCCGGTCGCCGACCGCACGGTCCACGGGGTAATTGTCCGTGCCGCCGAGCCAGTGGTTCCAGACCCGCGCGTTGTGGGCGACGTCGGAGCGGATGCGGTCGGGCGCGTCGGAACGGATGCGGTCGGGCACGGGGGTGTTGCGGGGGTCGGTCACGTCACTGCTCCTCCTGCTCCGGGCCCGGCATCACGGTCGATGGGGCAGGCCCATGATGCCGGACCGGTCAACGGGGGCCGTCCGTCGAGGAGTTGGCGAGGACGTCGTGCAGGACGTCGACCCGGTTGGTGGTGATCGAGTCGACGCCGTGCCGGACCAGGCGGCGCATGGTCCGCCTGGTGTCGGCCGTCCAGGCGGAGACCAGCAGCCCGTCCCGGTGCAGCCGCCCGGTCAGTTCCCGGTCCACCAGACCGAACCGGTAGTTCAGCCAGCGCGGCCGCACCGCGTCGAGCAGTGCGGCGCGCGGCGGTGCGAGTGTCGTCCAGGTCAGGGCGATCTCGGCGTTCGGGTCGGCGGCCCGCACCCGGAGCATCGCCTCGGGACCGGCGCAGTAGTACGCCCGATCGCCGGCCCCGCACTCGCGCACCGCGCCGACGATCTCCGGCACGGAGCCGTCGGTGGAGCCCGGAAGATCGATCATGACGCGGTGTGCCCCGGCGGCGAGCAGCGCCTCGCGCAGTGTGGGCACACCGCCCCGGGTCAGCTCGGTGAGCTCCGCGTGGGTCAGCCGGTCGAGCCGCACCTCCCGGCCCCACAGCCTCTTCAGCGTGGCGTCGTGCAGCAGGACCGGTACGCCGTCGCGGGTGAGCCGCACATCGATCTCGACCGCGTCCGCCCCCCGTCCGAGGGCGGAGCGGATCGAGGGGAGCGTGTTCTCGCGGACACGGTAGGGATCGCCGCGGTGCGCCACGGCGGTGACTGAGGTGACCATGGGGTCATTGTGACCACCGGGGTCACCGGCCCGTGCGCTCCAGCCAGTTCGTCGTGTACGTGTCGATCTCGGCGGTCAGCGTCCGCTTGTCGGCCGCGTCGAGGTACGACGCCTCGACGGCGTTCTTCGCCAGCGACGCGAGACCCCGCTCGTCCAGGCCGAGAAGGCGGGCGGCCACCCCGTACTCGTTGTTGAGGTCCGTACCGAACATTGGCGGGTCGTCGCTGTTGATGGTGACCAGTACGCCCGCGTCCACCATCTCCTTGACCGGGTGCTGCTCGATGTCCGCCACGGCGCGGGTCGCGATGTTCGAGGTCGGGCAGACCTCCAGCGCGATGCGGTGCTCGGCGAGGTGGGCCAGCAGCTTCGGGTCCTGGACGGAGCTGGTGCCGTGACCGATGCGCTCGGCGCGCAGGAAGGTGAGCGCGTCCCAGACGGTCTGCGGCCCGGTGGTCTCCCCGGCGTGCGGCACGGAGTGCAGGCCCGCGGCGATCGCCCGGTCGAAGAAAGGCTTGAACTGTGGGCGCTCCACACCGACTTCCGGACCGCCGAGACCGAACGAGACGAGCCCCTCGGGCCGCAAATCCACGGCGAGCCGGGTGGTCTCCTCGGCCGCTTCGAGCCCGGCCTCGCCGGGGATGTCGAAGCACCAGCGCAGCACGACACCCAGCTCGGCCTCGGCGGCCTTGCGGGCGTCCTCTATGGCCTCCATGAACGCCTGTTCCGGGATGCCGCGCCGGGTCGAGGAGAACGGGGTCACGGTCAGCTCCGCGTAACGGATGTTCTGCCGCGCCATGTCGCGGGCGACCTCGAAGGTCAGCAGCCGGACGTCCTCCGGGGTGCGGATCAGGTCCACGACGGAGAGATACACCTCGATGAAGTGCCCGAAGTCCGTGAAGGTGAAGTAGTCGGCGAGCGCCTCGGGGTCGGTGGGGACCTTGGAGTCGGGGTGGTGCGCGGCCAGCTCGGCGACGATACGGGGCGACGCGGAACCGACATGGTGGACATGCAGCTCCGCCTTGGGCAGCCCCGCGATGAAGGGGTGCAGATCGGTCATCGGACTCTCCGGGGCGTGGAACGGTTCGGGCGCCGGGCACGGTCGGCCGGGCAGGGGACGGGGATCATCGTAGGCCGGGCCCACCGGCAGGCAGCGGGGCCGTAGCATGACGGGACCACGATGGGGGAGGCCCATGTCAGACAACACAGAGCAGCCCGCGGGCGGGGCCGCGCCGCGCGATCCGTGGGCTCCGCCGGACAGCAAGGTACCGCTGGAGAAGTCGGCCGGCGATCCTCGCCCGCCCGCTGTGCACAACCAGCCCACGGTCGCCTCGATGCCGGGGGTCGGGGACGGCTCCGCTCCGGCCGATTCACCGCCGCCGGGATTTGGTTCGCCGACGCAGACCGGGCCGGTGCCCGGAGCCGGATTCGGTCCCGGTCCGGGGGAGGTACCGCCCCCGCCGGTCGGACCGAACGGGCCGGGTCAGCAGGTCCCGCCGGTCGCGGGACAGTACGGCTACCCGGTCGCACCGGCCCCGCAGTACGGCGGCTACCCGGGGTACTCCGGATATCCCCAGGCGCCCTGGGGCGGTCCGCCGCCCTCCAACGGCATGGGTACCGCGGCCATGGTGCTCGGCATCCTGGCCATCTGCATGTTCTGCATCTACGGGATACCCAGCCTGATCCTGGGCGTACTGGCCCTGATCTTCGGCATCCTCGGCCGCAAGCGGGTGCAGCGCGGTGAGGCGACCAACAGTGGTCAGGCGCTCGCCGGGATCATCATGGGCTCCATCGGCATCGTCTTCGGTGTGGCGATCATCAGCTTCTTCATCTGGCTGTTCGCCACCCACGCCGAGGAGTTCGAAGAAAGCGGCTACAACGACGACCCGTACTCCACGTCGCTGGTCGTCGACGTCACTCGTTAGTCCCCCGCCCAACGGCCCGGCCCCGCCGGGCCGTCGGGCGTCCGGGCCGCCTCAGGACGCGCGCAGCTCCGCCCGCGCGTCCATCAGCGCGAACCCCAGCAGATTCAGCCCGCGCCAGCTCGCCGGATTCGCCGCCCGCGGGTCGTCCGCCGCCAGGCCTATGCCCCAGATCCGGTCCATCGGGCTCGCCTCGACCAGTACCCGGTCCCCGGTGTTCAGCAGGAACTCCCGCAGCTCCGGATCGCCGCCGAACTTGTGCACACTGCCGACCAGCACCAGCCCGTACCGCTCGCGCTCCCACACCGCGTCGTCGAAGCCGCGGACCAGCCGGCCCACCTTCTTCGCCGCCGCCGGGCTCTTCGCCGCCACCGCCGCGGCCTCCGACTCCGCGTCACCGAACAGACGGGCCTTGGCGGCCATCATCCAGTGCTCGGCCGACGCGTATCGCACACCGTCGACCGTGAAGGGCGACGGCCACCACTGACTGAGACAGCTCGCACCGATGCGGCCGTCGGGCCGGGGACGGTGCCCCCAGAAGTGCAGGTACTTCACTTTCTCGCCACGCGCGCTCCGAGCCAGGAGATCGTTCATGTGTTCCATGACATGCGATTCTGGCATCCGCCACTGACACTACGTACGGGGAATTCCGCACCGACGCGACACATGGTCGACAGATTCCGTCGCGTAACCAAAAGGCAACAACGGAATCACTTGTTGGGGTTGTTCCCCTCTGCCAGGATCGGCAGTCAAATCGAGCAGAGGCTACGCCGCCCCCGCGCTCCGGGGCACGCGGCGGAGGAGATCGTCATGGGCAACGGCATCCAGGTGCGGGACCGCTTCGCGGACGGCGCACAATACATCGGCGGAAAGCTGCGGTCCGGAACATCGGGACGTCACCACGACGTGGTGAACCCGGCGACGGGCGAGACCGTCTACACCTACGAGCTGGCGGGCACCGCCGACGTGGACGCCGCCGTGGCGGCCGCCCGCGAGGCGTTCCCGGGCTGGTCGGGTGCGACGCCCGCCGAGCGGGCCGAGGCGATGCACCGCTTCGCCGCGGTCCTTGCCGAGCAGGCCGACGACTTCGCGTACGTGGAGTCCCTCCAGTGCGGCAAGCCGATCAAGCTCTCCACCGAGTTCGATGTGCCCGGCACCGTCGACAACACCTCCTTCTTCGCCGGGGCCGCCCGCCACCTGGAGGGCAAGTCGGCCGCCGAGTACGACGGTGACCACACCTCGTACGTACGCCGTGAGGCGATCGGCGTCGTCGGTTCCATCGCGCCCTGGAACTACCCGCTCCAGATGGCCGCCTGGAAGGTCCTCCCGGCCATCGCCGCGGGCAACACCATCGTGCTGAAGCCCGCCGAGATCACCCCCCTGACCTCGCTGATGTTCGCCCAGGCTGCCACCGAGGCGGGCATCCCCGACGGCGTGATCAACATCGTCACCGGTGCGGGCAAGGAGGCCGGAGAACACCTCGTCGGCCACCCCGACGTCGTCATGACCTCCTTCACCGGCTCCACCGCCGTCGGCAAGCGGGTCGCGGAGATCGCCACCTCCACCGTCAAGCGCCTCCACCTCGAACTCGGCGGCAAGGCCCCCTTCGTGGTCTTCGACGACGCCGATCTCGAAGCCGCGGTCAACGGCGCGGTCGCCGGAGCGCTCATCAACACCGGCCAGGACTGCACCGCCGCCACCCGCGCCTATGTCCAGCGCCCGCTGTACGACGCCTTCGTGCAGGGCGTCGCCGAGCTCATGGAGAGCGTCCGGCTCGGCGACCCCTTCGACCCGTCGACCGACCTCGGCCCGCTGATCAGCCACGCCCAGCGGGACCGGGTCGCCGGATTCGTCGAGCGCGCCCGCGCCTACGCCACCGTCGTCACCGGCGGCGAGGCACCCGGCGGCGAACTGGCGGCCGGCGCCTACTACCGGCCGACGCTGGTCGCCGGAGCGGCCCAGGACAGCGAGATCGTGCAGTCGGAGATCTTCGGCCCGGTCCTGGTCGTGCTGCCCTTCGACAGCGACGACGAGGGCATCCGCCTCGCCAACGACACCCCGTACGGACTCGCCGCCTCCGCCTGGAGCCGCGACCTGTACCGCGCCAACCGCGCCACCCGCGAGGTCAAGGCGGGCTGCGTCTGGGTCAACGACCACATCCCGATCATCAGCGAGATGCCGCACGGCGGATACAAGGCCAGTGGCTTCGGCAAGGACATGTCCTCGTACTCCTTCGAGGAGTACACGCAGGTCAAGCACGTCATGTACGACAACACCGCGGTCACCCGCAAGGACTGGCACCGCACGATCTTCGGGGACCGATAACCCGGCCGACCCCGGCCACACACACCCGAAAGGGCAACGCGCATGGAGCAGTACGAGCCGGAGCGCCTCTCCGCGGCCCAGATCGCCGCGATGCGACGCAGTCTCACCAGCGGCCGGGGCGCTCTGACCCGCCGATCGCTGATCCGCGCCTCCGGCATGGGGGCGCTGGCGATCGGCGGGCTGGGCACGCTGAGCGCGTGCGGCATCCCGCCCGCCAAGCGGGAAGGGGATGCCGCCGCCTCCGACGACCACTCGGCCGAGGAGAAGCAGATCAACTTCTCCAACTGGACCGAGTACATGGACGTCACCGAGGACGGCAAGCACCGGCCCACCCTGGAGGCGTTCACCGAGCGCACCGGGATCAAGGTCAAGTACACCGAGGACATCAACGACAACGTCGAGTTCTTCGGCAAGATCAAGCCGCAGCTCGCGGCCGGTCAGGACACCGGCCGCGACATCATCTGTGTCACCGACTGGCTGGCCGCCCGCGTCGTCCGTCTCGGCTGGGCGCAGAAGCTCGACCCTTCGCACCTGCCGCACGCCTACGCCAACCTCTCGGCCCAGTTCCGCTCCCCGGACTGGGACCCGGGCCGCGCCTACTCGTACCCCTGGGCGGGCATCCCCGCCGTCATCGCCTACAACTCCAAGGCGACCGGCGGCCGCAAGGTCGACTCCGTCAGCCAGCTGCTCGACGACCCGAAGCTCAAGGGCCGGGTCAGCTTCCTCTCGGAGATGCGCGACTCCATCGGCATGACCCTGCTCGACATGGGCAAGGACCCCGGCAACTTCACCGACGCGGACTACGATGCCGCGATCGGCCGGCTCCAGAAGGGCGTCGACAAGAACCAGATCCGCCGCTTCACCGGCAACGACTACACCGCGGACCTCGACAAGGGCGACATCGCCGCTTGCGTCGCCTGGGCCGGCGACATCATCCAGCTTCAGGCCGGAAATCCGGACATCAAGTACGCGATCCCGGCTGCGGGTTACGTCATATCCAGCGACAACCTGATGGTCCCGGTGAAGGCCCGGCACAAGACCAACGCAGAGAAGCTCATCGACTACTACTACGAGCCGCCGGTTGCCGCGAAGCTCGCCGCGTACATCAACTTCGTCTGCCCGGTCGACGGGGTCCGCGACGAGCTGGCGAAGATCGACCAGGCGATGGCCGACAACGTCCTGATCCTCCCGGACAAGGAGATGGCGTCACGGTCGCACGCCTTCCGCTCCCTGACCGCCAAGGAAGAGACGGCGTACGAAGAGAAGTTCGCCAAGCTCATCGGCGCCTGACCGCCGCGCCATTCCTCCCTGCCCCGATCTCCCTCTGACACCACTGGGACCGCGATCCATGACACAGCAGCAGACAGGCGGCGACGTCCGCCTCACCGGGATCAGCAAGACGTACGGCTCCTTCGCAGCCGTCAAGCCGCTCGATCTGACCGTCCCGCAGGGCTCCTTCTTCGCGCTGCTCGGCGCGTCCGGCTGCGGCAAGACCACCACCCTGCGGATGATCGCGGGCCTGGAGGAGGCGACCACCGGCACGGTCTCGCTCGGCGGCCGGGACATCACCGGGCTTCCCCCGTACAAACGGCCCGTCAACACGGTCTTCCAGAGCTACGCCCTCTTCCCGCACCTCGACATCACCGAGAACGTCGCCTTCGGTCTGCGCCGGCGTGGCATCAAGTCGGTGAAGAAGCAGGTCGACGAGATGCTGGAGCTCGTCCAGCTCGGAGACTTCGCCAAGCGCAAGCCGCACCAGCTCTCCGGCGGCCAGCAGCAGCGCGTCGCCGTCGCCCGCGCCCTGATCAACCACCCGCAGGTACTCCTGCTCGATGAACCGCTCGGCGCCCTCGACCTCAAGCTGCGCCGCCAGATGCAGCTGGAGCTCAAGCGCATCCAGACCGAGGTCGGCATCACCTTCATCCACGTCACCCACGACCAGGAGGAGGCCATGACCATGGCCGACACCGTCGCGGTGATGAACGGGGGCCGGGTCGAGCAGCTCGGTGCCCCCGCCGATCTGTACGAGAACCCGAGGACGACCTTCGTCGCCAACTTCCTCGGCACCTCCAACCTCATCGAGAGCGAAGTCGTCTCCGCGGGCACGGACATCGTCGTGGCCGCGGGCGGCGGGAAGCTGCGACTGCCCACCGACCGGTGTGCGGCCCCGACCACGAACGGCGGCAAGCTGCTCCTCGGTATCCGCCCGGAGAAGATCTCGCTCGCGCACGCCGACGACGCGAACGAGATCGCCGACGGCCGCAACCGGGTCACCGGCCGGATCGTCGACTCCAGCTTCATCGGGGTGTCCACCCAGTACGTGGTGGAGAGCCCGGCCGGCAAGGCGCTCCATGTGTACGAGCAAAACGTCGAGAGGCGCGCGGGACTCACGGTCGGCGCCGAGGTCGTTCTGCACTGGAACCCCGCGCACACCTTCGGCCTGGACGCAGCCCAGGACATCGACGCCGGTGTGGAGACGGTGGAGGACGCGGCGTGACCGTCACCAAGGAGGCGCCACCGGCGCCCGTCACGGTGGAGCCGAAGCTGCGCAAGCCCTCCACCCGCAAGCGCCTCGTCCCCTACTGGCTGCTGCTCCCCGGCATCCTGTGGCTGCTCGTCTTCTTCGCACTGCCGCTGGTCTACCAGGCATCGACCTCCGTACAGACCGGATCCCTGGAGAAGGGATTCGAGGTCACCTGGCACTTCCAGACCTACTGGGACGCGCTGACGGACTACTACCCGCAGTTCATCCGCTCCCTGCTGTACGCCGGCACCGCCACCATCCTGTGCCTGCTGCTCGGCTACCCGCTCGCGTATCTCATCGCGTTCAAGGCGGGCCGCTGGCGCAACGTCGTCCTGGTGCTGGTCATCGCGCCCTTCTTCACCAGCTTC
The DNA here is from genome assembly GCF_040611955.1 of Streptomyces sp. NPDC006510. Taxonomy (NCBI): domain Bacteria; kingdom Bacillati; phylum Actinomycetota; class Actinomycetes; order Kitasatosporales; family Streptomycetaceae; genus Streptomyces; species Streptomyces sp. NPDC006510. The sequence goes on from NZ_JBEXPH010000099.1 coordinate 10,938, forward strand.
CTGATCCGCACGCTCGCCTGGAAGACGATCCTCGCGGACGGCGGCGCGGTCGTCGACGTACTGAACACCCTGCACGTCCTGGACGTGACCAGCTGGCTCGGCTGGACCGAGTCCAACCGGGTGCTGGCCACGCCGATGGCGGTGGTCTGCGGTCTCACGTACAACTTCCTGCCGTTCATGATCCTGCCGCTCTACACCTCGCTGGAGCGGATCGACGGCAGACTGCACGAGGCGGCCGGCGATCTGTACGCCACCCCCGCCACCACCTTCCGCAAGGTGACCTTCCCGCTCTCCATGCCGGGTGTCGTCTCCGGAACACTGCTCACATTCATCCCGGCCAGCGGTGACTACGTCAACGCGGAACTGCTGGGCTCCACCGACACGAAGATGGTCGGCAGCGTCATCCAGACCCAGTTCCTGCGGGTCCTGGACTATCCGACGGCGGCCGCGCTCTCCTTCATCCTCATGGCGGTCGTCCTGATCATGGTCACCGTCTACATCCGCCGCTCCGGGACGGAGGACCTGGTCTGATGCCCGTACTGCGCTGGATCCGCCGGAATCTGATCGTCATCGCGGGTCTGCTGACCCTCGCGTACATGATCCTTCCGAACATCGTCGTCATGGTGTTCTCGTTCAACAAGCCGAACGGGCGCTTCAACTACTCCTGGCAGCGTTTCTCGCTGGACGCCTGGAAGGACCCCTGCGGCGTCGCCGACATGTGCGGCTCGCTCTCGCTGTCCCTGCAGATCGCCGTCTGGGCAACCATCGGCGCGACCGTGCTGGGCACGATGATCTCCTTCGCGCTGGTCCGCTACCGCTTCCGGGCGCGCGGCGCGATCAACTCGCTGATCTTCCTGCCGATGGCGATGCCCGAGGTCGTCATGGCCGCCTCGCTGCTCACGCTCTTCCTCAACATGGGCGCACAGCTGGGCTTCTGGACGGTCCTCATCGCGCACATCATGTTCTGTCTGAGCTTCGTCGTGACGGCCGTGAAGGCGCGCGTGATGTCGATGGACCCGAGGCTGGAGGAGGCGGCCCGCGATCTGTACGCCGGACCCGTGCAGACCTTCCTGCGGGTGACGCTGCCGATTGCCGCTCCCGGAATCGCGGCGGGAGCGCTGCTCGCCTTCGCGCTCTCCTTCGACGATTTCATCATCACCAATTTCAACGCGGGCTCCACCGTGACCTTCCCCATGTTCGTCTGGGGATCGGCACAGCGCGGCACGCCCGTGCAGATCAACGTCATCGGAACGGCGATGTTCATCATTGCCGTCATGGTGGTGGTCGTCGGCCAGCTGATCGCGAACCGGCGCAAGAACAGCGCACGATAGAAAGCTCTGAAGGAGTTGGAAACCATGGCCCCAGTTGCCATGCGTACTGCTGCACAATCGCTCTCGGACGCGAAGCCGGTCTCGTTCTGGCTGGACGACCCCGGCAAGCCCGAGGCGCTGCCCGCGCTCACCGGTGACGAGCACTGCGATCTGCTCGTCGTCGGCGGCGGCTACAGCGGACTGTGGACCGCGCTGATCGCCAAGGAACGCGACCCGGAACGGGACATCGTACTGATCGAGGGGCACGAGGTGGGCTGGGCCGCCTCGGGCCGCAACGGCGGGTTCTGCGCCGCCTCCCTCACCCACGGCCTGCCCAACGGCCTGGAGCGCTGGCCGGACGAGATCCACAAGCTGGAGGAACTCGGCGAGCGCAACCTCGACGCCATCGAGGCCGCCGTCGCCCGTTATTCGATCGACTGCGAATTCGAGCGCACCGGCGAGATCGATGTCGCCACCGAGCCCCACCAGCTCGAAGAGCTCCATGAATGGCACCAGGAGGCGGAGAAGCTCGGCTTCACCGGGACGGACTTCCTGGACCGGGACGCGCTGCGCGCCGAAGTCGATTCACCGACATTCCTGGGCGGCCTCTGGGACCGGCGCGGGGTCGCCATGCTGCACCCCGCCAAGCTGGCCTGGGGTCTGAAGCGGGCCTGTCTCGATCTCGGGGTGCGGATGTACGAGCACACCCGGGGGCTCGAACTCGCCAGGTCCACCACGGGAATGGCGGTCCGCACCCCGTACGGAAGGGTCTTCGCCCGCCGGGTCGCGCTCGGCACGAACATCTTCCCGTCGCTGGTCAAGCGGGTGCGCCCGTTCACCGTGCCGGTCTACGACTACGCGCTGATGACCGAGCCGCTCACCGCGGACCAGCTCGCCTCCATCGGCTGGAAGAACCGGCAGGGGCTTGGCGACAGCGCCAACCAGTTCCACTACTTCCGGCTGTCGGCCGACAACCGGATCCTGTGGGGCGGCTATGACGCGATCTATCCGTACGGCGGCCGGCTGAGCGCCGATCTCGATCAGCGTCCGGAGACCTTCCTCAAGCTCGCGGGCCAGTTCTTCGACTGTTTCCCTCAGTTGGCGGGGGTCCGTTTCAGCCATGCCTGGGGCGGGGCGATCGACACCTGTTCGCGTTTTTCCGCGTTCTTCGGCACGGCTCATCAGGGCCGGGTCGCCTATGCCGCCGGATTCACCGGACTCGGCGTCGGCGCCACCCGTTTCGGGGCCGATGTGATGCTCGATCTGCTGGCGGCCGAACAGAACGAACGGACCACGCTGGAAATGGTCCGCAGCAAGCCGATGCCGTTCCCGCCGGAGCCCTTCGCCTGGGCCGGGATCGAGCTGACCAAGAGGTCCCTGGCCAGGGCGGACAGCAACGGCGGGCACCGTAATCTCTGGCTGCGGACGATGGACCGGCTGGGGCTCGGCTTCGACAGCTGAGTCCGGCGGGCCGGTCACCCCCGGGGGGTGACCGGCCGGTTCATTGCAAATTCCTTGTCCGAACCCGCGTAATCGATCGGCGCCACCTCTCTCTCCCGTGTGAACGCACCGGCAATGCATGGCCGGTGCACACGGAATGGAGACAGGCCATGGCCGACACGGGGGTCGAAGCAGCAGTCGAATGGCTCGCATCGGTGGCGCCGGATCCGGATGCGTGCAGGTGGGAATGGGAGCGCGATCCCCGCGGGGTCGCGCTCCTTCCCGCCGGCCGGCGCTGGGACGTGCTGATTCTTACGGGGGAGCTGGGCTACCCCACACTCGACGTACTGACCCGCCTCATCGACAGACCCGGTCCTGTTCTCTCCGACTTCGGCGACGCCCGCATGGGCTTCTTCGTGCCGCCGGGCACCGTCGCCCGCTGGGTCGGCACCGGCATACGGGGAGTGGGGCGGGGAACCTGGATCGTTGTGCCCTGTCCGGGCCGGGAGGCCAACGGCGGGGTGCGCTGGCTGATCCCGCCGGACGGCTCGGGAACCCTCACCGACGCGACACTTCTGGAACTCGCGATGCACGAGGCGGCGGCCGGGAAGGCCGAGAGCGGCGGGGACTGACGGCTGCGGGGGCGGGCGGTTACGAGGGCGGCCGGGCGGGAGGCGGGAACGGTGTACGCGGGCGGCCGGGCAGGCGCCCCGGTGCTGTCAGAGGTCTTGACAACCTGATTGGTCTGGACCATGTTGTGGCGGCCGCACTCAATTCCCCCATGCACGGAGGCCGTTGTGGAACGCACGGGACCCCCCGCCCGATTTACCGGATTCGTGGCCGCCTTCGCGGCGGCGCTGCTCGCCGCCGGCGGTCTGACCGCCTTCGCTCCCTCCGCCGCCGCTGCCGACACCGACCTGGCGCGCAACGGCGGCTTCGAGTCCGGCCTGGACGGCTGGAGTTGTACCGGCGGCAGCGGAGCCGCCGTCAGCACACCGGCGCACAGCGGCACCTCGGCGCTGAAGGCGACCCCGGCCGGCGGCGACAACGCCAAGTGCTCCCAGGCGGTGACGGTCGAGCCGGACTCCACCTACACGCTGAGCGCCTGGGTCCAGGGCTCCTACGTCTACCTCGGCGCGGCCGGCACCGGGACCACCGACGTGTCCACCTGGACCCAGTCGCCGGCCGACTGGAAGCAGCTCACCACCACCTTCAGAACCGGCCCGTCCACCACCTCGGTGACCGTCCACACCCACGGCTGGTACGGCACCCCCGCCTACTACGCCGACGACCTCACCCTGATCGGCCCCGGCGGTGCCCCGGCCGAGCTTCCGGCGGCGCCCACCGGACTCAAGGCCGGCACGGTCACCGCCTCCTCGGTCGACCTCTCGTGGACCGGCTCCTCCGGGGCCACCGGCTACAACGTCTACCGGGGCGGCACCAAGGTCCTCTCGGTCACCGGCACCTCCGCCACCGTGACGGGCCTCGCCGCTTCGACCGCGTACAGCTTCCAGGTCACCGCGACCAACCCCGCCGGAGAGTCCGCCCGATCCGCCGCGGTCCCGGCCACCACCACGGCGGGCGGCGGCGGAGGCGGGGGAGGCGGCCTGCCCGCCCACGCGCTCGTCGGCTATCTGCACTCCAGCTTCGCCAACGGCTCCGGCTATACGCGGATGGCGGACGTGCCCGACTCCTGGGACGTCATCGACCTGGCCTTCGGCGAGCCGACCTCGGTCACCTCCGGTGACATCCGCTTCTCGCTCTGCCCGGTCACCGAATGCCCGAACGTCGAGTCGGCCGCCGAATTCAAGGCGGCCATCAAGGCCAAGCAGGCCGCGGGCAAGAAGGTGCTCATATCCATCGGCGGCCAGAACGGCCAGGTGCAGCTCGCCACCACCGCCGCCCGCGACACCTTCGTCTCCTCGGTCAGCAAGATCATCGACGAGTACGGTCTGGACGGCCTCGACATCGACTTCGAGGGCCACTCGCTCTCGCTGAACACCGGGGACAACGACTTCCGCAACCCGACCACCCCGGTCGTGGTCAACCTGATCTCCGCGGTGAAGTCCCTCAAGGCCAAGTACGGCGACAAGTTCGTCCTGACGATGGCCCCCGAGACCTTCTTCGTCCAGCTCGGCTACCAGTACTACGGCTCCGGCCCCTGGGGCGGCCAGGACCCCCGCGCGGGCGCCTACCTCCCGGTCATCCACGCACTGCGCGACGACCTGACCCTGCTGCACGTCCAGGACTACAACTCGGGCTCCATCATGGGCCTGGACAACCAGTACCACTCGATGGGCGGCGCGGACTTCCACATCGCCATGACCGACATGCTGCTCACCGGCTTCCCGGTGGCGGGCGACCGGACCAAGGTCTTCCCGGCGCTCCGCCCCGACCAGGTCGCCATCGGCCTGCCGGCCTCCCCCCAGGCAGGCAACGGCCACACCTCGCCCGCCGAGGTCACCAAGGCGCTGAACTGCCTGACCAGGAAGACCGACTGCGGCTCCTACGCCACCCACGGCACCTGGCCCGCGCTGCGCGGGCTGATGACCTGGTCGATCAACTGGGACCGATTCAACAACGGGGAGTTCTCGAAGAACTTCGACGCCTACTTCGGCAGCTGAGGCTGCTCCGGCAGCAGAGACCGAGCGGCAGGAGCACCGCCCCGCACAGGAACCAGCTGCCCAGCACATCCAGCGGCCAGTGATAGCCGCGCAGCACCAGACCGATGCCCGTCGCCGTGGTCAGCAGGACAGCGGCGACGGGCATCACCCATGACCACGCCCGCGCCGCGTACGGCGCGACCAGCAGCGCCGCCGCCCCGTACGCCACCGCGGCCGTCGCCGCATGGCCGGACGGGAAGTAGCCGGTGGCGTCCGTCAGCGGGCCCGGACGGGCGATCCAGGCCTTCAGCGGAACGACCAACAGCGGCACCGCGCCCATGGTGAACGCCGCGAACAGCGGCTCACGGCGCGCACCGCGCACCAGGGCGAGGACGATCGCGCAGCCCAGTACCGGGAGCGCGATCTGCATATTGCCCAGATCGGCGAGGAATTCGGTCAGCCGGGCGGGGCCGTGTCCGACGACGGCCCGGCCGGTTCGCTCGTCCGCCGCGCGCAGCGGGCCGTCCGCCGCGACCTGCCAGGCGGTCAGCGCGAAGAGCGCCAGGAGGGACAGACCCAGGGAAAGGAAAAGAGCCGGCCGCCCGGGAACAGGGGGGGTGGTTCCGGGGCGGCCGGTCGGACCGGTTTGCCGCACGCCCCGGGGGGTCTGGGGCGGGCGGCCATCCGATCGGTGAGGAGTTCCGGAGCCAGAGGCTCCAGCGGTGTGCGCGAAGGCACGGCCAGGACGGCGCTGGGGAAGCTCCGGCCAGGCATCGCCCGCAGTCCCCTGCGGGCGGGGTGTTTCTCTCATCTGCGGAAACCGTACGGCAGCCGATGGGGGACCGACAGCGGGAAACAGATCCCGCCATCGGCCCCCCACACGTTCTTCACAGGCCCACACGCGGGCCCCTCGTATCCCCTGCGGGAACACTTTCCGGAGCCGCCGGGGTTCGCACAGGTCAGATCCGGCCGAAAGCCTGCTCGATGACGTCGAGCGCCTCGTTCAGCAGGTCCTCGCCGATCACCAGCGGCGGGAGGAAGCGCAGGACGTTGCCGTACGTGCCGCAGGTGAGGACCAGCACGCCCTCAGCGTGGCAGGCCTTGGCGAGCTTCGCGGTGGCCTCCGGGTTCGGGTCCTTCGTGCCGGACTTCACCAGCTCGATCGCGATCATCGCGCCGCGACCGCGGATGTCACCGATGATGTCGCCGTTGTCGAGCTTCGACTGCATCTCGGTGAGGCGGCCCTTCATGACCTCCTCGATGCGCTTCGCCTTCCCGTTCAGGTCCAGCTCGCGCATCGTCTCGATGGCGCCGAGCGCACCCGCGCAGGCGACCGGGTTGCCGCCGTAGGTGCCGCCGAGGCCGCCGGAGTGGGCGGAGTCCATGATCTCGGCGCGGCCGGTCACGGCGGACAGCGGCAGACCGCCCGCGATGCCCTTGGCGGTGGTGATCAGGTCCGGGACGATGCCCTCGTCCTCGCAGGCGAACCACTGGCCGGTGCGGCAGAAGCCGGACTGGATCTCGTCGGCGACGAAGACGATGCCGTTGTCCTTGGCGAACTGGGCGATCGCCGGGAGGAAGCCCTTGGCCGGCTCGATGAAGCCGCCCTCACCGAGCACCGGCTCGATGATGATCGCGGCGACGTTCTCCGCGCCGATCTGCTTGTTGATCTGGTCGATGGCCTGGGCGGACGCCTCGGCACCGGCGTTCTCGGCGCCGGTCGGCCAGCGGTAGCCGTACGCCACCGGCACCCGGTAGACCTCGGGCGCGAACGGGCCGAAGCCCTGCTTGTACGGCATGTTCTTGGCGGTCAGCGCCATCGTGAGGTTGGTGCGGCCGTGGTAGCCGTGGTCGAAGACGACGACCGCGGTGCGCTTGGTGTGGATGCGGGCGATCTTCACCGCGTTCTCGACGGCCTCGGCGCCCGAGTTGAACAGCGCGGACTTCTTGGCGTGGTCGCCCGGCGTCAGCTCGGCGAGCTGCTCACAGACCTCGACGTACCCCTCGTACGGCGTGACCATGAAACAGGTGTGGGTGAAGTCGGCGAGCTGCGCGGAGGCGCGGCGCACGACGGCCTCGGCGGAGGCGCCGACCGACGTCACGGCGATGCCGGAGCCGAGGTCGATCAGACGGTTGCCGTCCACGTCCTCGATGATCCCGCCACCGGCGCGGGCGGTGAACACCGGCAGGGTGGAGCCCACACCTGCGGCAACCGTCTCCAGACGGCGGGCCTGCAGCTCCACCGACTTCGGGCCGGGAATGGCAGTGACGACGCGGCGCTCCTGCGGGATTGCGGTCATGAGGGGCTCCTGGGGGGATGTTTCGGACGCTTCTTGGTGCAGGCTATGGGCGAGGCCCGGGGTACGGCATGTTCCGTTCGGGAGTGGTGGTCGTGCGCCGTTGTCCGTCACGGACATAGCGAGGGGGTGCGCGGGCCGGGCGACGGGGCCCCGATCCGGGGGAGCCTTGCTGAACTCGCCGTGCGTGCGCACTAGATTGGCCGGGGCAGCGGACGGACCCGGCCGGTCAGGGGGCAACGGTTCATGACGAGCGACGACGCGCACGGTGTGCGTGGCACTAGTGGTACGGAGCGAGGAGGCGGCCACTTCGATGTGCCCCGCCGCCCGGTGCCGCGCCCGGCCGGACCGCCGCCCGCCGCCCCGCCGATGCCCGTCGGTCTTCCCCGGACCGGGCCGCCCGCGGCTCCGCCGGTGCCCGCCGGTCTCCCGGGGGCCGGGCCGTCGACCGCCGAGTGGCTGAACACCGTCCGCCCCGCCGCCGCGCCGGGCGTCTGGCGATACGGACACGTGCCGCGTCCCGCCGAGCGGCCGCCGCGCCCCTCCCTGCTCGGGCCGCTGATCGTCCTGCTGCTCTGGCTGCTGCTCTGGTTCCTGCTGGCGGACTTCAGCATTCCGTACGTGGATGTGCCGCTGCGGGTGATTACGCCGGGGGAGTGGTGGACGATCGGTGGGCTGCGGTATTACGTCCCGCCCGCCGCGTACAACATCCAGACGCTCTACTACCAGGCGCTGGTGCTGCTCGCGGGGCTGTGGGCCGCCCGCCTCGGGAACTGGGCCGGGCTCTTCCGGTACTGGGCGGGGCCCCGTCCGGACCGTGCCCGGCTGATGCTCTCGGGCGTCGGGGCCCTGCTCGCGCTGTGGCTGGTCTGGAGCAGCAAGGTGCCGCTGCTGGACGTCGTCCTGTACCTGATCCCGCAGAGCTGGTTGCAGGGCGGTGGGAACGAGTACCTGGCAGCCGTGGTCGCCTATGGGGCCTACGCGCTCGTGACCGCCGTGGTCGTGTGGCCGTTCGCCCGGACCGGGCGCTGGCGCGCCGCCCTGCGTGACCGCGTGGCACGTCGTGTCACGACCCGGCCGCAGGACGAGCGGAGTCCGTCCCCCGAGACCGGAACGGACGCGGCGCACTGGCCGGAGCTGCGGGCCGCGGGTCTCGCCGACGCGGCGGAGGTGCTCACCTCGGCCGTGCGCGGCGGGCGCATGAACGACGTGGACTGTGCCCGTGTGAACCACGCCTGGGCGCGGACCCGGGCACGTCACGACGGTCCGGCATCCTTCGACGGGACGGTCGTGCGCCGGGGGGCGGACGCCTTTCTGCATCCCTCGGGACGCCGGGACCTCCCGCTCCGGACCGCGCGCCACGATCTGCTGGTCGGCCAGGTCCGCATCGGCGGCTGCCCGGACGACGAGCGGAACCCGTACGCGCGCAGGGGCTCGGGAGTGGCCCTGGACCCCGCCGTCCTGGGCACGTCCCTGCTGGCGGTCGGCCCGCCCGGCGCGGGCAAGACGGCGAGGCTGGTGCGCCCGGTCGTGGAGAGCCTGGCTCTTCAGGCCCTGACGGGCCGGGCGGCGGTGCTCGCCGTCGGCGCCGCGGGGGCTCCGCTCGGTCCCGACGACGCCTACGACGTCGTCGTGAAGATCGGGGACCCCTCGTCCGTCCACGACTTCGATCTGTACGGCGGGGCGACCGACCCCGACGAGGCCGCGGCCGTCCTCGCGGAAGGGCTGGCCGGAGACGTTCCCGGCCTGGACGGCCGACGCGCGGCCCTGGTCCTGGCCCAGCTGCTCGGCCCCTACCGGCTCGTCCACGGATGCTTCCCGGCGGTGCCGGTGCTGCGGGAACTGCTGGCCGGGGACGAGTCCGCCCTCGGCGAGCTGCGCCGTTCCCTGGAAGCGGGCGGCCACTCGGCCATGCTCCGAGAGCTGGATGCCCGGACCCGGCAGACGGGTGGCTCGGGAGACCCCGCGCCGGTACTGGCCGATCGTGTCGCCCTTCTCGACCGGCCCGCGTTCGCCGGGTTCTTCGCCACCGGCGAGGAGGCCCGGCCCTTCTCCCTCCGGTCTCTCGGACAGCACCCGCTCAGGGTCAGGATCGACCTGCCGGAACGTGCCCACGCCGGGGCCTCCAGGGTGCTGAACCGTCTCGTCCTCGCGCAGTTCAACGCGGTCGTCGCCGCCCGTACCGACCGCTCGATCTTCGCCTGCCTGGTGCTGGACGACGCGACTCACACGGTCACCGCCGAGACCGTTCAGGGACTCCGGCGGCTCAGGTCGGTGAACGCCGGTGCCGTGCTGGCCCTGCGTACCATCGACGACGTTCCCGAAGGTCTGCACGCGGCCCTGCTGGGCGCGGTGGGGTGCGGCATGATCTTCTCGGGCGTCACCACCTGGGACGGGAAGCGCTTCTCGGAGACCTGGGGCAAGGAGTGGGTCTCCGTACGCGAGGTGGCCCAGCACGGGGTCTTCGCCGACCAGCCGTTCACCCGCGCGATGCATGCCCTGCGCAAGCTCGCCACCGGCAAGGCGGTCACCGTCGACGCCGTCACCGTGCGACAGGTGGAACGCGAACGCTGGTCCGCCTCCGCGCTGGCCTACGAACTGCCCGCCGGGCACGCGGTCCTCTCCCTGACGACGGTCGACGGCGAACACGCGCCCCCGCTGCTGGTACGGCTGGGGGACTGACCGCCGGCCCGGCCCGGGGGAGTCGCCGGAGCAGAAGCCGGGCGCACCGGGCATGGTCATGCCGGACCCTGCCGCTCTGGCAGAATTGGCAGCAGTCGTTCATACGGGACGGCGAAAACCGACTCCCCGAGGTCCAGCGGTCCCCATGCCCCTCACTCTCGCCTCGCTCGTCCAGCATTCGGCGCTCAAACTCACCGTGCGCGCGGGGGCGGACCGGCTCGACGCGCCCGTGCGCTGGGCGCACGCCAGCGAGCTGGCCGACCCGGTTCCGTACATGGAGGGCGGCGAGTTCCTGCTCGTCACCGCCACCAACCTCGACGCCGAGAACCCCGAGGCGATGCGGCGGTACGTGCGGCGGCTGGCCGGGGCCGGAGTCGTCGGCCTGGGCTTCGCCGTCGGCGTCAACTACGACGAGGTGCCGCAGGCGTTGATCGACGCCGCCGAGGAGGCCGGGCTGCCACTCCTCGAAGTGCCGCGCCGCACCCCGTTCATCGCCATCGCGAAGGCCGTGTCCTCGGCGATCGCCGAGGACCAGTACCGGGCCGTGACGGCCGGGTTCGAGGTGCAGCGGGAACTGACCAGGGCCGCACTCGCAGGCGACGGACCCGGCGAACTCCTCACCCGGCTCGCCGCACACCTCGACGGCTGGGCCGCGCTGTACGACGCGGCCGGCCAGGTCGTCGCCGCGGCCCCCGAGTGGGCCGCCCGCCGGGCCGCCCGGCTCACCCCCGACGTGGAACGGCTGCGGGACCGCCCGGCCCCGGCCAGCGTCGTCGTCGGCGACACCGACGACCGGGTCGAGCTCCAGTCCCTGGGCACCGGCCGCCGGGTCCGGGGAGCACTGGCCGTCGGCACCGGCGCGGCACTCGGCACCGCCGAGCGGTACGCCGTGCACTCCGCCGTCGCCCTGCTGACCCTGACCACCGCACGCTCCCGGTCCCTCCAGGGCGCCGAACAGCGCCTCGGCGCGGCGGTGCTGCGCATGCTGCTGGCCGGCCAGCCGGACCACGCCAGGGCCGTCGCCGGGGACCTGTACGGGGGGCTGCTCGACGCCCCGTTCCGGCTGCTCATCGCGGAGGCGTCCGACCCGGCCACCCCGGCGTCGCTCGGCGAGGCGATGGAGGCGGCGGCGCTGCGGACCGGCGAGACCCTGCTGACCGTTCCCGAGGGCGACCGGCTCGTCGTCCTGGCCGCGGACGGCGGAGCCGCGGTCGCGGCCTGCACGGCGTACGCGGAGGCACAGGAGGCGCGGACGCCCGCCGAAGGGACGAAGACGGAGGAGGGCCAGGTGGTCGTGGGCCTCTCCGCGCCGGCCGGCCCGATCGCCGTCTCCGCCGCCTACAAGCAGGCCGAGCAGGCCCTGTCGGTGGCCCGCCGCCGGGGCAGGGCACTGGTCGAGCACGAGGAGCTGGCGGCCGGCTCGGTGCTCCCGCTGCTCGCGGACGACGCGGTGCGGGCCTTCGCCGACGGAATGCTCCGCGCCCTGCACGAACACGACGCCAAGGGCCGCGGCGACCTCGTGGCCTCGCTGCGCGCCTGGCTCGCCCACCACGGCCAGTGGGACGCGGCCGCGGCGGACCTGGGAGTGCACCGCCACACACTGCGCTACCGGATGCGCCGGGTGGAGGAGATCCTGGGCCGCTCGCTGGACGATCCCGACGTCCGGATGGAGCTGTGGCTGGCGCTGAAGGCCACGAGCACCGCGTCGGCGCCGGAGACGTAGCCGCCCCGGCGGAATCGCGTGTTCCGTCCGCATCCGACAAACCGGAGCGTCCCCGTCGCGCACTGCTCCACCCCGGACAAACGCCAGGGCGGCCTCGCGGCCCTACGGTGGGGGCAAGACACCCCCACCGCTCCGAAGGGCCGGAACCTCCATGACTTCCACCCACGCCTTCTGGCTCGCCGGCCGCCAGGCCACCGGCGAGGACAGCTTCGACGTCACCAACCCCTGGGACGGCCGTCTCGTCGGCACCGTCAGCGTGCCGACCGACGCCCAGATCGAGGAGGCCGTCGCGGCCGCGCACGCCGTGCGCGAGGAGTTCGCCGCGACCCCGGCCCACGTCCGGGCCGCCGCTCTCGACCACGTCGTACGGCGTCTGGTGGAGCGCACCGAGGAGATCGCCCAGCTGATCTCCGCCGAGAACGGCAAGCCCATCAAGTGGGCCCGCGGCGAGGTCGGCCGCGCCGTCTCGGTGTTCCGGTTCGCCTCGGAGGAGGCCCGCCGCTTCAACGGCGGCGACGCCCAGCGCCTGGACACCGACGCCGGCGGCACCGGCCGCCTCGGCCTGACCCGTCGCTTCCCGCGCGGCACGGTCCTCGGCATCGCGCCGTTCAACTTCCCGCTGAACCTGAGCGCCCACAAGGTGGCCCCGGCCATCGCCGTCGGTGCGCCGATCATCCTGAAGCCCGCCCCGGCCACCCCGATCTCCTCGCTGATCCTGGGCGAGCTGCTGGCCGAGACCGACCTGCCGGCCGGTTCGTGGTCCGTGCTGACGGTCCCCAACGACCGCATGCCCGCCCTGGTCCAGGACGAGCGCCTGCCGGTCATCTCCTTCACCGGCTCCGGCCCCGTCGGCTACTCGATCATGGAATCGGTGCCGCGCAAGCACTGCACCCTGGAGCTGGGTGGCAACGGCGCCGCGGTCGTCCTCGGCGACTACGCCTCGGACCAGGACCTGGACTGGGCCGCGACCCGTATCGCGACCTTCTCCAACTACCAGGGCGGCCAGTCCTGCATCTCGGTGCAGCGGGTCATCGCGGACGCCTCGGTCTACGACCGGCTGCTCCCGAAGATCGTCGCGGCCGTCGAGGCCCAGGTCACCGGCGACCCGTCGGACGCCACCACCGACGTCGGCCCGCTGGTCAGCGAGGACGCCGCCAAGCGCGTCGAGTCCTGGGTCGACGAGGCCGTGCAGGCCGGCGCCCAGCTGCTCACCGGCGGCAAGCGGGACGGTGCCACCTACGCGCCGACCGTGCTCGCCGAGCTCCCGGACAACGTCACCCTCTCCTGCGAGGAGGTCTTCGGACCGGTGCTGTCCGTGCAGAAGGTGGACGGCGAGGCCGAGGCGTTCGAGGCCGTCAACTCCTCCAAGTACGGCCTGCAGGCAGGTGTGTTCACGCACGACCTGCAGACCGCCTTCCGCGCCCACCGCGCCCTTGAGGTCGGCGGCGTGATCATCGGCGACGTCCCCTCCTACCGCGCGGACCAGATGCCGTACGGCGGCGCCAAGCAGTCCGGCGTGGGCCGTGAGGGCGTCCGCTACGCCATGGACGACTACACCTACGAGCGCGTGCTGGTCCTCACCGGCCTCGCCCTGTAGGTCCGTGAACAGGATCGGACCGATCCACCAGCGCCGCCTGTGATCCGCCTGGACAGCACGACAGCAGGCGGCAGATGAACGGCCGGAGCCCACTGTGCGGGGGCTCCGGCCGTTTCTGCTTCACCCGCCCCGCTCATGGCCCGACCGGCCTGTCACCACGGGGCTGTCCAGTGGAGTGGCCCCCGACCCGATCGGCGTCCGGGGGATGGTGGGAGTGCCGGTAATCGGGTACATCAGGACAAGTAGCACCGGTTGGTACGGCTCGGCAGGCGCCCGTGCGCGCTCCGCGCGGACCGGCCGCGTCCGCCCACCCACAAAGCGGCGAGGTGAGCTCCTCATGTCCGCACCATCCGCACCGAAGAACACGCCCAGGGTCACCGAGCGTGAAGCGCGCCAAGTGGCCGAGGCCGCGCGCGAACAGGACTGGCACAAGCCGAGCTTCGCCAAGGAACTCTTCCTCGGGCGCTTCCGGCTCGACCTGATCCATCCGCATCCGATGCCGCCCGCGGACGACGTCCGGCGCGGCGAGGCGTTCCTCGCCCGGCTGCGCGAGTTCTGCGAGACGACGATCGACGGTGCCCTGATCGAGCGCGAGGCGAGAATCCCCGACGAGGTGATCAGCGGCCTCAAGGAACTCGGCGCGCTCGGGATGAAGATCGACCCGAAGTACGGCGGTCTCGGCCTGACCCAGGTCTACTACAACAAGGCCCTCGCCCTGGTCGGTTCCGTGAGCCCGGCCATCGGCGCGCTGCTCTCCGCCCACCAGTCCATCGGTGTGCCGCAGCCGCTGAAGATCTTCGGCAGCCAGGAGCAGAAGGAAGCCTTCCTGCCCCGGCTGGCCCGTACCGACATCTCGGCGTTCCTCCTCACCGAACCGGACGTCGGATCCGACCCGGCCCGGCTCGCCACCTCGGCCGTCCCGGAGGGGCCGGACTACATCCTCGACGGGGTGAAGCTCTGGACGACCAACGGCGTCGTCGCCGACCTGCTCGTCGTGATGGCCCGGGTACCGAAGTCGGAGGGCCACAAGGGCGGTATCACCGCCTTCGTCGTTGAGGCGGACTCCCCGGGCATCACCGTCGAGAACCGCAACGCCTTCATGGGCCTGCGCGGGCTGGAGAACGGCGTCACCCGCTTCCACCGGGTCCGGGTCCCGGCCGCGAACCGCATCGGCCCCGAGGGCGCCGGACTCAAGATCGCCCTCACCACGCTCAACACGGGACGGCTCTCGCTGCCCGCGATGTGCGTCGGCGCCGGGAAGTGGTGCCTGAAGATCGCCCGCGAGTGGTCCGGGGTACGTGAGCAATGGGGCAGGCCGGTCGCCCGGCACGAGGCCGTCGGCGCCAAGATCTCCTTCATCGCCGCGACCACCTTCGCACTCGAAGCGGTGGTCGACCTCTCCTCCCAGATGGCGGACGAGAACCGCAACGACATCCGTATCGAAGCGGCCCTGGCCAAGCTGTACGGCTCCGAGATGGGCTGTCTGATGGCCGACGAACTCGTCCAGATCCGGGGCGGACGCGGCTTCGAGACCGCCGACTCCCTCGCCGCCCGCGGCGAGCGGGCCGTCCCCGCCGAACAGCTCCTGCGCGATCTGCGGATCAACCGGATCTTCGAGGGCTCGACCGAGATCATGCATCTGCTGATCGCCCGTGAGGCCGTCGACGCCCATCTGAAGGTCGCCGGGGACATCATCGACCCCGACAAGCCCCTCTCCGCCAAGGCGAAGGCGGGCGCGAACGCGGCCGGCTTCTATGCCCGCTGGCTGCCCAAGCTCGTCGCGGGACCAGGACAACTCCCCCGTACATACGGGGAGTTCAACCAGCCCGGCCACCCCGACCTGTCCACCCATCTGCGCTACGTCGAGCGCTCCTCGCGGAAACTCGCACGCTCCACCTTCTACGCCATGTCGCGCTGGCAGGGCCGGATGGAGACCAAGCAGGGCTTCCTCGGCCGGATCGTCGACATCGGCGCGGAACTCTTCGCGATGAGCGCCGCCTGCGTCCGAGCCGAACTGCTGCGCTCCTCGGGCGACCACGGACGCGAGGCCTACCGGCTCGCCGATGTGTTCTGCCACCAGTCCCGCGTCCGCGTCGAGGAACTCTTCACCCGTCTGTGGTCCAACACCGACGACCTGGACCGGCGCCTGGTCGACGGCATCCTGTCCGGCGCGTACACCTGGCTGGAGGACGGCGTCATCGACCCGAGCGGCGATGGACCGTGGATCGCCGACGCCACCCCGGGGCCGTCCGCCCGGGAGAACGTCCACCGCACCGTCCGCTGAACCACCGGCCGCCGGGCGGCGCACGTCCACTCACCGGACGTGCCCCGCCCGGCGGCGCGCGGTGCGGCAGGATGACGACCCGTGACCGTCACCCACATCCCCGGCTCCAAGTCCGTCACCGCGCGTGCCCTGTTCCTGGCCGCCGCCGCGAACGGCACCAGCACCCTCGTACGGCCCCTGCGCTCGGACGACACCGAGGGCTTCGCCGAAGGCCTCACCCGCCTCGGCTACCGGGTCGGGCGGGAGGCGGACCGCTGGCACATCGAGGGCCGCCCCGAGGGCCCCGCCGTCACCGACGTCGACGTCTACTGCCGCGACGGCGCCACCACGGCCCGCTTCCTGCCGACCCTCGCCGCGGCCGCCACTCGTGGCGACTACCGCTTCGACGCCTCCGCACAGATGCGCCGCCGCCCCCTCGCCCCGCTCACCGAGGCCCTGCGCACACTCGGCGTCGACCTGCGCCACGACGGGGCCGAGGGCCATCACCCGCTGCGGATCGCCGCGTCCGGAATCGAGGGCGGCGAACTCACCCTGGACGCGGGGGAGTCCTCCCAGTACCTCACCGCGCTGCTGATGCTCGGACCGCTGACCGCGAAGGGGCTGCGGATCACCGTCACCGACCTGGTCTCCGCCCCGTACATCGGGATCACCCTCGCGATGATGCGCAGCTTCGGCGTCGAGGTGACCCGCGACGGCCACGACGACAACGTCTTCACCGTGCCGCCCGGCGGCTACCGGGCCACCACGTACGCCATCGAGCCCGATGCCTCCACCGCGAGCTACTTCTTCGCCGCGGCGGCCCTCACCGGCCGTGAGATCACCGTCCCCGGCCTCGGCACCGACGCGCTCCAGGGCGACCTGCGGTTCGTCGACGTGCTGCGCCGCATGGGCGCCGAGGTGCACACCACCGCGGAGTCCACCACCGTCCGCTCCGGCGGAACCCTTGCGGGCCTCACCGTCAACATGCGCGACATCTCCGACACCATGCCGACGCTGGCCGCGATCGCCCCCTTCGCGTCGGGGCCGGTACGCATCGAGGACGTGGGCAACACCCGGGTCAAGGAGTGCGACCGGCTGGAGGCCTGCGCCCAGAACCTGAGGCGGATGGGCATCACGGTCGGCACCGGCCCGGACTGGATCGAGATCCGGCCGGGAACCCCCCGCCCCGCCGAGATCGCCACCCACGGCGACCACCGCATCGTCATGTCGTTCGCCGTCACCGGCCTGCGGGTGCCGGGCATCACGTTCGACGACCCCGGTTGCGTACGGAAGACGTTCCCGGGATTCCACGAGGCCTTCGCCGGATTCGCGGAACTCACCAACAGCTAGGGTGTTCGGCGCCCGCCCACCCGGTGTGCGGGACGCACTGTCCACGCGCACAGGCGATGCGGCAACAATGGGGGGCATGAGCGACAGCCCTGCCCCCCTCGCCGACCCGCACCTCGTCTTCGACGCAGCGGAAGGCCGCCGGGATCTCGTCATCCTCGGCTCCACCGGATCCATCGGCACCCAGGCCATCGACCTGGTACTGCGCAACCCCGACCGCTTCCGCGTCACCGGGCTCTCCGCCGCGGGCGGACGGGTCGCCCTCCTCGCCGAGCAGGCGCGGCAACTGCGGGTGCGTACCGTGGCCGTCGCCGCACCGGACGCCGTACCGGCCCTCCGCGAGGCGCTGCGCGAGCAGTACGGGACGGGCGAGCCGCTCCCCGAGATCCTGGCAGGGCCCGACGCCGCCGCACAACTCGCGGCGAGCGACTGCCACACCGTGCTCAACGGAATCACCGGCTCGATCGGACTCGCCCCCACGCTCGCCGCGCTCGAAGCGGGCCGCACCCTCGCGCTGGCCAACAAGGAATCGCTGATCGTCGGCGGCCCGCTGGTCAAGGCGCTGGCGAAGCCCGGCCAGATCATCCCGGTCGACTCCGAGCACGCCGCACTCTTCCAGGCACTGGGCGCCGGCACCCGTGCCGACGTACGCAAGCTCGTCGTCACCGCCTCCGGCGGCCCCTTCCGGGGACGGACGAGGAGCGAACTGGCGGACGTCACACGCGAGCAGGCGCTCGCCCATCCGACCTGGGCCATGGGACCGGTCATCACGATCAACTCCGCCACCCTGGTCAACAAGGGACTGGAGGTCATCGAGGCCCATCTCCTCTACGACATCCCGTTCGACCGGATCGAGGTCGTGGTCCACCCCCAGTCGTACGTTCACTCCATGGTGGAGTTCACCGACGGCTCCACCCTCGCCCAGGCCACGCCCCCCGACATGCGCGGCCCGATCGCCATCGGCCTCGGCTGGCCCCGGCGCGTCCCGGACGCCGCCCCCGCCTTCGACTGGTCGAAGGCGTCCAGCTGGGAGTTCTTCCCGCTCGACGACGAGGCCTTCCCGTCCGTGGGTCTGGCCAGACATGTCGGCACGCTCGGCGCCACCGCACCGGCCGTCTTCAACGCCGCCAACGAGGAATGCGTCGACGCATTCCTCGCTGGACAGCTGCCGTTCAACGGAATCATGGATACGGTCACCGCGGTGGTGGCCGAACACGGCTCCCCCGCCACGGGAACTTCGCTCACGGTCGCAGACGTCCTCGAAGCGGAGACCTGGGCACGCGCCCGGGCCCGTGAACTCTCGGCGAAAGCGACAGCGGAGGCGCGCGCATGAGTATTACGACGGTCCTGTTGACGATTCTGGGCATCGTCGTCTTCGCCATCGGTCTGCTGTTCTCGATCGCCTGGCACGAGCTCGGGCACCTGTCGACCGCGAAGCTCTTCGGCATCCGCGTCCCCCAGTACATGGTCGGGTTCGGGCCGACGATCTGGTCGCGGAAGAAGGGCGACACCGAGTACGGGATCAAGGCCATTCCGGCCGGCGGCTACATCCGCATGATCGGCATGTTCCCGCCGGGAGAGGACGGGCGCCTGGAGGCGCGGTCCACCTCGCCGTGGCGCGGCATGATCGAGGACGCCAGGTCCGCCGCCTTCGAAGAGCTCGAACCGGGTGACGAGAAGCGCCTCTTCTACACGCGCAAGCCGTGGAAGCGCGTCATCGTCATGTTCGCCGGACCGTTCATGAACCTGGTCCTCGCCGTCGCGATCTTCCTCGGTGTGGCGATGACCTTCGGCTTCCAGACCCAGACCACCGAGGTGGCCGGTGTCCAGAAGTGCGTGATCGACCAGAGCGAGAACCGCGACAAGTGCAAGAAGTCCGACCCGGTCTCGCCCGCACTGGCGGCGGGGCTCAAGAAGGGCGACACGATCGTCGCCTTCGACGGACAGAAGGTCGACGACTGGGCCACGCTCTCCGACAAGATCCGCGCAACCATCGGCCCCGCCACCATCACCGTCCGGCGCGACGGCCAGGAAAAGACCCTGCACGCCGTGCTCCAGACGAACTCGGTCGCCAAGAAGGACTCCAAGGGCGAGGTGATCCCAGGGGATTTCGTACCGGCCGGCTACCTCGGCTTCGCGGCCCAGACCGAGATCGTGCCGCTCTCCTTCGGTGACTCGGTCGTCCGCATGGGAGACATGATCGAGAACGGCGTCGACTCGATCATCGCCCTCCCGTCCAAGATCCCGGGCCTGTGGGACGCCGCCTTCGGCGACGGCGAGCGAGCTGCCGACTCCCCGGTGGGCGTGGTCGGCGCCGCCAGGATCGGGGGCGAGGTGATGACGCTCGACGTCCCGGCGACGAACCAGATCGCGATGATGCTGTTCCTGCTGGCGGGCTTCAACCTCTCGCTGTTCCTCTTCAACATGCTGCCCCTGCTGCCGCTCGACGGCGGGCACATCGCCGGAGCGCTCTGGGAGGCCCTGCGCCGCAATGTGGCGCGGGTCTTCAGGCGCCCCGACCCGGGCCCGTTCGACGTGGCCAAGCTGATGCCGGTCGCCTATGTCGTCGCCGGTGTCTTCATCTGCTTCACGCTGCTGGTGCTGGTCGCCGACATCGTGAATCCGGTCAAGATCTCCTGACCAAGCGACCAGCCCGTGCACCACGAGTGACGGCCCGGCACACAGCGTGTGTCCGGGCCGTCGCTTTTGTGTGGCGCTCCCGGACGCGGTGTGCTCCGGGCCGTCGTCGGTGCCGTAACCTCGAAGTCCGGAGCCCGCCGATCTCGGGACCTTGATCCACACCTTGGGGATGCTCAGCGCATGACTGCGATTTCTCTCGGAATTCCGTCTGTTCCGACCAAGCTCGCCGACCGGAGGGTCAGCCGCAAGATCCAGGTCGGGTCGGTTGCGGTGGGCGGGGACGCGCCGGTGTCGGTGCAGTCGATGACCACGACGCGTACGTCGGACATCGGTGCGACGTTGCAGCAGATCGCGGAGCTGACGGCGTCGGGCTGCCAGATCGTGCGGGTGGCGTGTCCGACGCAGGACGACGCGGACGCGTTGGCGGTGATCGCGAGGAAGTCGCAGATCCCGGTGATCGCGGACATTCATTTCCAGCCGAAGTATGTGTTCGCGGCGATCGACGCGGGCTGTGCGGCGGTGCGGGTGAATCCGGGGAACATCAAGCAGTTCGACGACAA
>NZ_JBEXPH010000100.1:0-31113 GCF_040611955.1 Streptomyces sp. NPDC006510
GCCCGGCGGTGGCGACGTCCGCCGACCGGCACCCGACGCCGGGCTGCGGCAAGACCAGGAATCACGACGGCGAACCCGCCGGGCCGGAGTCGGCCGGGGCGTCCGCACCCGTCGCGTCGGCCACGACGACGGCGGACGTGCCGCCGCCCGGCACGGCCGTCGCCGGTCCGCAGAACAGCCCCAGTACGACCGCGAGCACCGCCAGCAGGCAGCACCACTGTGTACGGGACACGGCGACCGGCCTTTCCGGACAGGGGCAACGGGTGGTCAGCTGCCCGAAATGGTACGTGCTGTGATCCCGCGCCTCCGCGCGGTGCCCGGTGGTGACCCGGAACGCACGAAATGCGTTCGCCGTTCGTCGGGCCCGGGTGAGATCCTGGGCTCCGTATGTCTACTTCCTTCGCTGATCTTCAGAACCGGCTCGGACAGATCTCGCTCCGCGATGCGCACCGGCTCGGCCGCCGTCTCGAAGGGGCGCGCCGCATCCGTAAGCCCGAGGCCCGGCAGTCCGTGCTGGACGAGATCGCCGCCGAGGCCGGAAAGGCGGCCGAGCGGCTTTCCCTGCGTGCCGCGCGGATTCCCGCCCTGTCGTACCCGGAACAGCTCCCGGTCAGTCAGAAGAAGGACGAGATCCTGGAGGCGATACGCGACCACCAGGTCGTGATCGTCGCCGGGGAGACCGGCTCCGGCAAGACCACGCAGATCCCGAAGATCTGCATGGAGCTGGGGCGCGGTGTCCGGGGCATGATCGGGCACACCCAGCCGCGCCGGATCGCGGCCCGTACGGTCGCCGAGCGCGTCGCGGACGAGCTGAAGACGCCGCTGGGCGAGGCGGTCGGCTGGAAGGTGCGCTTCACCGACCAGGTGAACCCGGACGCGACGTTCGTGAAGCTGATGACGGACGGCATCCTGCTCGCGGAGATCCAGACGGACCGCGAGCTGCGCGCCTACGACACGATCATCATCGACGAGGCCCACGAGCGGTCGCTGAACATCGACTTCCTGCTCGGCTATCTGGCCAGGCTGCTGCCCAAGCGCCCGGACCTGAAGGTCGTCATCACCTCGGCGACGATCGACCCCGAGCGGTTCGCGCGCCACTTCGGCGAGGCGCCGATCGTCGAGGTCAGCGGGCGTACGTACCCGGTCGAGGTGCGCTACCGTCCCCTCCTCGAAGAGGAGGGCGACGACTCCGACCGGGACCAGATCACCGCGATCTGCGACGCCGTGGACGAGCTCCAGACGGAGGGGCCGGGCGACATCCTGGTCTTCCTCTCCGGCGAGCGGGAGATCCGTGACACCGCGGACGCGCTGAACAAGCGGAACCTCCGCCACACCGAGGTGCTCCCGCTCTACGCCCGTCTCTCGCACGCCGAGCAGCACCGCGTCTTCCAGCGCCACACCGGGCGCCGGATCGTCCTGGCGACCAACGTCGCCGAGACCTCGCTGACCGTTCCCGGCATCAAGTACGTGATCGACCCGGGCAACGCCCGGATCTCCCGCTACAGCCACCGCACCAAGGTCCAGCGGCTGCCGATCGAGCGGATCTCGCAGGCCAGCGCCAACCAGCGCAAGGGCCGCTGCGGCCGTACGTCGGACGGCATCTGCATCCGGCTGTACTCCGAGGACGACTTCCTGACCCGTCCGGAGTTCACCGACCCCGAGATCCTGCGCACCAACCTCGCCTCCGTCATCCTCCAGATGACCGCGGCCGGCCTGGGCGACATCGAGAAGTTCCCCTTCATCGACCCGCCGGACCACCGCAACATCCGAGACGGCGTCCAGCTCCTCCAGGAGCTCGGCGCGCTGGACGCGGAGGAGAAGGATCCGAAGAAGCGGCTCACCCAGCTGGGCCGGAAGCTCTCGCAGCTGCCCGTCGACCCGCGGCTGGCCCGCATGGTCATCGAGGCCGACCGCAACGGCTGTGTCCGCGAGGTCATGGTCATCGCCTCCGCGCTCTCCATCCAGGACCCGCGCGAGCGGCCCTCGGAGAAGCAGACCCAGGCCGATCAGCAGCACGCCCGCTTCAAGGACGAGACATCCGACTTCCTGGCGTTCCTGAACCTGTGGCGGTACATCCGCGAGCAGCAGAAGGAGCGCGGCTCGTCCAGCTTCCGCCGGATGTGCAAGCAGGAGTATCTGAACTTCCTGCGCATCCGCGAATGGCAGGACATCTACGCGCAGCTGCGTACGGTCGCCAAGCAGATGGGCATCCACCTCAACGAGGAGGACGCGCCGGAGCAGGCGGTGCACACCTCGCTGCTGGCCGGGCTGCTCTCGCACATCGGGCTGAAGGACACCGAGAAGAACGAGTACCTGGGCGCCCGCAGCGCCAAGTTCGCGATCTTCCCCGGTTCGGCGCTCTTCAAGAAGCAGCCGCGGTTCGTGATGTCGGCCGAGCTGGTCGAGACGTCCCGGCTGTGGGCGCGGGTCAACGCCAAGGTCGAGCCGGAGTGGATCGAGCCGCTGGCCCAGCATCTGCTCAAGCGCACCTACAGCGAGCCGCACTGGGAGAAGGACCAGGCGGCGGTGATGGCCTACGAGCGGGTCACGCTCTACGGGGTACCGATCGTCGCCCAGCGCAAGATCAATTTCGGCCGGATCGACGCCGAGACCTCCCGCGACCTGTTCATCCGCAACGCCCTGGTCGAGGGCGACTGGCGGACCCACCACCAGTTCTTCCACGACAACCGCAAGCTCCTCGGCGAGGTCGAGGAGCTGGAGCACCGCGCCCGGCGCCGCGACATCCTCGTGGACGACGAGACGCTCTTCGACTTCTACGACCGGCGGATCCCCGAGCACGTGGTCTCCGGGGCGCACTTCGACTCCTGGTGGAAGCACAAGCGCCGGGACGAGCCGGACGCGCTGGACTTCGAGCGCTCGATGCTCATCAACGAGAAGGCCGGGGCCGTCACCAAGGACGACTACCCGGACTCCTGGCGCCAGGGGAAGCTCAAGTTCAGGGTCACGTACCAGTTCGAGCCCGGCGCGGACGCCGACGGCGTGACCGTCCACATCCCGCTCCAGGTGCTCAACCAGGTCACCGCCGAGGGCTTCGACTGGCAGATCCCCGGCCTGCGGGAGGAAGTGGTCACCGAGCTGATCCGCTCGCTGCCCAAGCCGATCCGCCGGCACTACGTCCCCGCGCCGAACTACGCGGACAAGTTCCTCGACCGCGCCGTACCGCTCCAGGAGCCGCTGCCGGTCACGCTGGCCCGGGAGCTCCAGCAGATGGTCGGCGTCCCGGTCACGGCCGACGACTTCGACCTGGGCCGCATCCCGGACCACTTGAAGATCACGTTCCGGATCGTCGACGAGCGGCGCCGCAAGGTGGCCGAGGACAAGGACCTGGAGGCGCTGAAGCTCCAGCTGCGCCCCAAGGCCCGTCAGGCGCTCTCCAAGGCCGCCGCGGCCACCGCGGGCCCCTCCGGCGAGTCCATCGAGCGTTCGGGCCTCACGGACTGGACGATCGGCACGCTGAACCGCGTCTTCGAGACCCGCCGGGCCGGCCAGCCGGTCAAGGCGTACCCGGCTCTCGTGGACCGGGGCGACACCGTCGCGGTACGGCTCTTCGACACCGAGGCCGAGCAGCAGCAGGCGATGTGGCTGGGCACCCGGAAGCTGATCATGCTGAACGTGCCGGTGAATCCGGCGAAGTTCGCCTCCGACAAGCTGACGAACCAGCAGAAGCTGGCCCTGTCCCGCAATCCGCACGGCTCCATCCAGGCGCTGTTCGAGGACTGCGCGACGGCGGCCGCCGACCGGCTGATCGGCGCGCACGGCGGCCCGGCCTGGGACGAGGAGTCGTTCCGGAAGCTGTACGACAAGGTGCGCGCCGACCTCGTCGCCCTGACCGAGCACACGGTCAAGCAGGTCCAACAGGTGCTGGCCGCCTGGCAGGCCTGCGAGCGGCGCCTGAAGGCCACCAACAGCCTGGTCCTGGTCAACAACGTCACCGACGCACGGGACCAGCTCGCGGCCCTGGTGCCGCCGGGCTTCGTCACGAAGACCGGACTACGCAGGCTGCCCGACCTGATGCGCTACCTGGTCGCCGTGGACCGCCGGCTCCAGCAGATGCCGACGGCCGTCCAGCGCGACACCACGCGCATGGAGAAGGTCCACGAGATGCAGGACGAGTACGCCTGGCTGCTCGAACAGATGCCGCAGGGCAGGCCCGTACCGCAGGAGGTCCTGGACATCCGCTGGATGATCGAGGAGCTCCGGGTCAGCTATTTCGCCCACGCACTGGGGACGGCCTACCCCGTCTCCGACAAGCGGATCGTGAAGGCGATCGACGCGGCGGCCCCGTGAGGCGGACCGCCCGGACGGGGCGCTCCGACCGTGACGGAGCCGCCACCTTCAGTGAGTTCGACCGGAGCCTCTGACCTGCTGTACAGTCTGTCTTCGCAGCCAGCCGCAAGGCAAGCAGCGAAAACCTGGTCCTGTGGAGCAGTTTGGAGTGCTCGCCACCCTGTCAAGGTGGAGGCCGCGGGTTCAAATCCCGTCAGGACCGCAGTAACGAAAGCCCGGATCCTTCTGGATCCGGGCTTTCGCGCGTCTTGACTCCGGCGACCGCCGACGAGTACTCAGTCAGCAGAGGCTGTCCCTGATTTCCCGGCGCGGGGCAGCGGTCCACCGGGAGGTGGCGCGTATGGCGACGTCCGCCGCACACGAGACCCGCGCGCTCCTGCGCGCCCATCTGGCCGCCGCTTCAGGCTGCCGCCACGCCACCCGTCACTGTCCGGTCTGCCATCGGCTCCTGCGGCTCGCCATGGAGCCCGTGACGGCCCGTCGGACCGATTCCGCCCCCGAACCGCCGACCCCGCGCCCAGGGCGCCAGGACGGCACTCCTGGGGCCGAGGACGAAAGTCCCCCGGGCGAGTGACCAATGGCGGAGCCTTCCGCTTCCCGACGGTGGCAGGCTCGTACTTGGCAAGACTCGGGCAGTGTGACGGGAGTCACTGAAAGAGTTCCGAGAAGGGGTGCCTTTACTCCCTACCTACAACTGGCGAATTTAATATGTGCAATTGCACCACTCGGACGGGAGCACCGCGGGACCATTCGAACCGGGCCGCCCCGGCCTCCTCGGGCAGTCCGGAACAGTCCCGCACAGACCCGCTCAAGCACGCACGGCGGCCCGACCACACCCGACCGGACGCGCGGTTTCCGGCGCCCCCGACGGACGGCCCCGCCCCCTGCCGTGCGGGCACAAAAAAGATCGCGCTGGACCCGGCGGAGTCCAGCGCGATCGAATGACGCACCCGCATTGCACAGGTATGGCGCCCGTTGGGGCGGGCGCCCGTCATTTGGAGCTATGGGCGGGCCTGTACGGGTTGGGGGACCCGGAAGCCCGGTTGTTGCGCGGCGACAGGGGTGTGTCAGGCCTCGCTGCGCTGCTGCGGAATACCCGCAAGCAGTGCGCGGACCTCTGCCTCGCGGTACCGGCGATGTCCACCGAGCGTGCGGATGGACGTGAGCTTGCCTGCCTTGGCCCAGCGGGTAACCGTCTTCGGGTCCACGCGGAACATCGTGGCAACCTCAGCCGGGGTCAGCAGCGGCTCGGCATCAGGGGTGCGAGCGGTCATGAGCGGCCTCCTCGGGAGAACCGAACCATCTCGGTTCTTTCCTCTAAATTCTGCACCTTGACCCGCGTTGCCCGAAATGGCGGACGCGGGCCGAGTCGGTTATAGGACGAACGGCTTGTCCTCGGCACTACAACTACACCATCCGTCCAGCCGCGTCGGCCAAACCGATGGAATTGCCCTCCCAGGTGTTCATCAGCGACGGAAGCCGATGGACCATGCCATAGCGGACAGTCACACCGCCGTGACGATCAGTCACAGAGTGATCAGGAGCCATCAGACCCCCCATAGCGTGCAATGCTGAGCATTCCGCCCTTAGTTGGGCGGACGGAGCCCTCCCCGGGCTCCTTGTCCTATTTTGGCATGAGGAGTAGGGAAGGGCGCAAGAGCCCCGTTAGTGCTATCCATCACGCTTGAGGCAAAGGCCCGGTTCGGGACGTAGGTCCTAGGACCACAGGAGTACTGTTCCGCCTCTTCGTTCCCACGCGTCACACAGGACACAAGGACAGACGCAGATATCGCCCGATCAGTTCGCGAACTGACGATCTCTCACGGCCCGCCAGCGCTCCGCCAGCCGACCGTAGGCCCCACTCGCCCCTTCGGTGTCACCGGCCTGCAGCGCCGCGATGCCCTCGGCCGCATCGGCGGCCGACCGGTCCCCGGCGAGCTCCT
This sequence comes from Streptomyces sp. NPDC006510, assembly GCF_040611955.1. NCBI lineage: Bacteria > Bacillati > Actinomycetota > Actinomycetes > Kitasatosporales > Streptomycetaceae > Streptomyces > Streptomyces sp. NPDC006510. The sequence goes on from NZ_JBEXPH010000100.1 coordinate 6,252, forward strand.
TCGCCGGCAGCGCGTGCACCAGGCCCGCGTAGTCCAGCTCGACCAGCGCCCTCGGATGGAACTCCTCCAGCCAGCGCCCCACGTCCACGAGCCCCTCGGTCAGCGGGCCCTCGTCCACCGAGTCCCGCAGCACCTTCAGCGCCCGGGCCAGCCGGCGACGGGCCTGCACCATCGGCGTCCGGTACCGCAGCACGGGCGCCGCACCGTCCTCGCCCGCCTCCGCGTACTCCCGCTCGTGGTCGGAGAAGAGCACGAACCAGCGCACCGGCACCTGCCACACCGAGGTACGGATCCACGGTCTGGCGTCCGGATTCCGCTCCGCCCACCGTTCGTGGTCGGCGATCGCCTGCCCGCGCACCACCGGCGGCAGCACCGCGTCGAGCACCGGCCCGGGGAACATCTCCGCCAGCTCGTCCAGCGCCAGCCAGCCGCGCAGCCTGGTCCGCCAGGGACAGACGCACACCACCCCGTCGACCTCGGCGACGAACGCGTCCCCGCTCTCGTGCACCGGCACGGCGACCGGCGGCGTGGCCGCCAGATCGGCGAGCGAACGGCGCAGTTCGTCCTGGGCCGTAGGCATCCGGGCACGCCCGGCGTACCGGGCCCAGTGGGCGCGTTCGGGCTCCGGGAAGGCGGCCAGCGGCTCGTACACCCGGAGGTAGGACGCGTAAGGGACGAGCACCGAAGACACCACCGACATGGAGCAGATCGTGTCACGCCGGTACTCCGCCGGGGGGTGATCCTGGGCACTGGAACAGATCTACGTCCGCGTAGGACTTACGCTCTTGCCCAGTCGGACCGGCCGTGCCGGCCGGTCCGCGACCCTCCCCACCTTCAGGAGGGTCCTCGCCGCTTCGTACTTGGGAGTCACCACAGTGACCGATGTGACCGACGGCGTCCTGCACACCCTGTTCCACTCGGAGCAGGGGGGCCACGAGCAAGTCGTGCTCTGCCAGGACCGTGCCAGCGGCCTCAAGGCCGTCATCGCCATCCACTCCACCGCCCTGGGCCCGGCCCTCGGCGGTACCCGCTTCTATCCGTACGCCTCCGAGGAGGAGGCCGTCGCGGATGCGCTGAACCTCTCGCGCGGCATGTCGTACAAGAACGCCATGGCCGGTCTCGACCACGGCGGCGGCAAGGCCGTCATCATCGGCGACCCCGAGCAGATCAAGACGGAGGAGCTACTGCTGGCCTACGGCCGGTTCGTGGCCTCGCTCGGCGGCCGGTACGTCACGGCCTGCGACGTCGGCACCTATGTCGCCGACATGGACGTCATCGCCCGCGAGTGCCGCTGGACCACCGGCCGCTCCCCCGAGAACGGCGGCGCCGGCGACTCCTCGGTCCTCACCGCGTTCGGTGTCTTCCAGGGCATGCGGGCCTCCGCACAGCATCTCTGGGGCGACCCGACGCTGCGTGGCCGAAAAGTGGGGGTCGCCGGGGTCGGCAAGGTCGGTCACCACCTGGTCGAGCATCTGCTCTCGGACGGCGCGGAGGTCGTGATCACGGATGTGCGGGAGGAATCCGTACGCCGGATCACCGAGAAGCACCCCGAGATCACCGTCGCCGCGGACACCGGGGCGCTGATCCGTACCGAGGGCCTCGACATCTACGCCCCGTGCGCGCTCGGCGGCGCGCTGAACGACGACTCCGTTCCGGTGCTCACCGCCGAGGTGGTGTGCGGCGCGGCCAACAACCAGCTCGCGCACCCCGGCATCGAGAAGGACCTCGCGGACCGGTCGATCCTGTACGCACCCGACTACGTGGTGAACGCGGGCGGTGTCATCCAGGTCGCCGACGAGCTGCACGGCTTCGACTTCGACCGGTGCAAGGCCAAGGCGACGAAGATCTTCGACACCACGCTGGCCATCTTCGCACGTGCGAAGAGTGACGGCATTCCGCCGGCCGCCGCGGCCGACCGGATCGCCGAGCAGCGGATGGCCGACGCGCGCCGCCACTGACGGTGGCGGACGCGTCACCCCGCGTCCGCACCGCCCATGGCCTGCCGACCCGCCGACCGGCGAGACAAGACTCACGCCGGTCGGCGGGTCGCATGCCAAGAAGAGGCTAAAATCGCAGTTGACCAGCGAGGACGGGGCTTCTCGCCGGTCTCCTTCCGGGGCACGTGATGCGGGCGGCGTACCGTATGGCCGCGGAAGCAGGTACCGTTAAAGCCCTACGGGCACGGTCTCTCAGCCGAGAGTCCGTCCTGAAACATGAACGCGTGTCAAGACTCTGGGGCCGTCGAGCCCCGTCACCGAGGGGGTCGAGCCATGGGGCGCGGCCGGGCAAAGGCCAAGCAGACAAAGGTCGCCCGCCAGCTGAAGTACAGCAGCGGCGGGACTGACCTGTCGCGTCTGGCCAATGAGCTGGGCGCATCGCCTTCGAGTCAACCACCGAACGCAGAGCCGTTCGAGGACGACGACGAGGAAGATGACCCGTACGCACAGTACGCGGATCTGTACAACGACGACGAGGACGAGGACGAGGACGACAAGTCCGGTCCGTCGTCACAGCGCCGCGGCGCTTGACCTCGCGCTGACACATCAACCCGGTCCGGGCCTGTCCCGGACCGGGTTCTGTGCTGTCCCGGCCCGGTCCGTCCGCTCGTGCGGAATCCGGTTTCCCCGGTGCTTCCCCCGACGCCTTCCCCGGCCGCCGGACGTGCTGGAATCCCGGCGGCCGGGAACGTAGCGGCCACCGGGTCGCCCCGGTGTGCCCGCCCCGTGTCTATCGCGCGTGCCCGCTCTATCGTGCGTACCCGCCGACGAGCTCCGCGCCCGAGGTGTGTGCCCCGCGCTCGGTGATCTCGCCCGCGACCCAGGACTCGACCCCGCGGTCGGCCAGTGTCGTCAGTGCCACGTCCACGGACTCGGCCGGGACGATCGCGATCATGCCGACGCCCATGTTCAGCGTCTTCTCCAGCTCCAGCTGCTCGACCTGTCCCGTCTTGCCGACCAGGTCGAAGACCGCGCCGGGCGTCCAGGTGGAGCGGTCGACCCTGGCGTGCAGTCCCTCCGGGATGACCCGGGCGAGGTTGTTGGCCAGGCCGCCGCCGGTGACGTGGCTGAAGCCGTGCACCTCGGTCGTGCGGGTGAGCGCCAGGCAGTCCAGCGAGTAGATCTTGGTGGGCTCCAGGAGCTCCTCGCCGAGCGTGCGGCCGAACTCCTCGACCTGCCGGTCCAGCGACCAACCGGCGCGGTCGAAGACCACGTGCCGGACGAGCGAGTACCCGTTGGAGTGAAGACCGGACGACGCCATGGCGATCACGACGTCACCCTTACGGATACGGTCCGGGCCCAGCAGCCGGTCGGCCTCGACCACGCCCGTACCGGCGCCGGCGACATCGAAGTCGTCCGGGCCGAGGAGGCCGGGGTGCTCGGCCGTCTCGCCGCCGACCAGGGAGCAGCCCGCGAGGACACAGCCCTCGGCGATGCCCTTCACGATGGCCGCGACACGCTCGGGGTGCACCTTGCCGACGCAGATGTAGTCGGTCATGAAGAGCGGCTCGGCGCCGCAGACGACCAGGTCGTCGACGACCATGCCGACGAGGTCGTGGCCGATGGTGTCGTACACGCCCATCTTGCGGGCGAGGTCGACCTTCGTGCCGACGCCGTCGGTGGCGGAGGCGAGCAGCGGACGCTCGTAGCGCTTGAGGGCGGAGGCGTCGAAGAGGCCGGCGAAGCCGCCGAGGCCGCCGAGGCCCGCGACCTCGGGGCGCTGCGTCTTCTTCACCCACTCCTTCATCAGCTCGACGGCACGGTCGCCGGCTTCGATGTCGACGCCCGCTGCCGCGTAGGAAGCACCTGTTGTCTCAGACATTGCCTGGGATCTTTCGTGTGGAAATACGGGGCTGGTGGCCAGAGGTGTACGGCTGGGCCGTCACGGACGACGCAGTGCGTCGGCCGCGGCGGTCGCCGCAGGGCCTGCCGCCAGCTCGGTCTCCAGCAGCTGCTTGCCGAGCAGCTCCGGGTCCGGGAGCTCCATGGGGTACTCACCGTCGAAGCAGGCGCGGCACAGGTTCGGCTTGGCGATCGTGGTCGCCTCGACCATCGCGTCGAGCGAGATGTACGCGAGCGAGTCGGCACCCATCGACGTGGAGATCTCGTCGACCGTCATGCCGTTGGCGATCAGCTCGGCGCGGGTCGCGAAGTCGATGCCGAAGAAGCAGGGCCATTTCACCGGCGGGGACGAGATCCGGATGTGAATCTCGGCGGCACCGGCCTCACGGAGCATCCGGACCAGTGCGCGCTGGGTGTTGCCGCGGACGATCGAGTCGTCGACGACCACCAGGCGCTTGCCCTTGATGACTTCCTTGAGCGGGTTCAGCTTGAGGCGGATGCCCAGCTGGCGAATGGTCTGGGACGGCTGGATGAAGGTCCGGCCGACGTAGGCGTTCTTCACCAGTCCGGCGCCGAACGGGATGCCGCTGGCCTCCGCGTAACCGATGGCGGCGGGGGTGCCGGACTCCGGGGTGGCTATGACCAGATCGGCCTCGACCGGGGCCTCGGCGGCCAGCTTGCGGCCCATCTCCACCCGGGAGAGGTAGACGTTGCGCCCGGCGATGTCGGTGTCGGGGCGGGCCAGATAGACGTACTCGAAGACGCAGCCCTTGGGCTTCGCTTCCGCGAACCGCGAGGTGCGCAGGCCGTTCTCGTCGATGGCGACGAGCTCGCCCGGCTCGATCTCGCGGACGAAGCTGGCACCGCAGATGTCGAGGGCGGCGGACTCGGAGGCCACCACCCAGCCGCGCTCCAGCCGGCCGAGAACCAGCGGGCGGATGCCCTGGGGGTCACGGGCGGCGTAGAGGGTGTGCTCGTCCATGAAGACCAGAGAGAAGGCGCCCCTGACATCGGGAAGCACCTTCGCGGCGGCCTCCTCGATGGTGAGCGGCTTGCCGTCCTCATCGGTCTGGCCGGCGAGCAGCGCGGTCACCAGGTCGGTGTCGTTCGTCGCGGCGACCTGGGTGGCGCGGCCGTCCTTGCGAGGAAGGTCGGCGACCATCTCGGCGAGCTGGGCCGTATTGACCAGATTGCCGTTGTGACCCAGGGCGATCGAGCCGTGCGCGGTCGCACGGAACGTCGGCTGCGCGTTCTCCCACACCGAGGCACCGGTGGTGGAGTAGCGGGCATGACCGACCGCGATATGGCCCTGGAGAGATCCCAGAGACGTTTCGTCGAAGACCTGCGAGACCAGTCCCATGTCCTTGAAGACCAGGATCTGGGACCCGTTGCTCACTGCGATGCCCGCGGACTCCTGTCCACGGTGCTGCAGGGCATACAGTCCGAAATAGGTGAGCTTGGCGACCTCTTCGCCCGGAGCCCAGACACCGAAGACGCCGCAAGCGTCCTGGGGGCCTTTCTCTCCGGGGAGCAGGTCGTGGTTGAGTCGTCCATCACCACGAGGCACGCCACCGAGTGTAGGCGAGATCGACCACTGGTCCGAATTCGGGATACCGCGCCGGACCACCGGGGAAGCGCTCCCAGGGGATGTTCGAGGGATGGTCCGGGCGGTCACGCGGAGTGATCGTTCGCCGGGTGCGGCAGAGTACGGATCGGGCCGCAGGGCGGCGGTCGCCCGGATCAGCGCCCGGTTGACGACGGGTTCCGGCCACTCGGGCCGGGGAGCCCGCCGGGCCGGATGGTGGCGCTCGGTGAGGCGGTCGACGGTCCGGCGCGAAGCCCGACCGAACGCGCGTTTCGTGGCGAGCCTCACACCGCGATGTCCGGGATGCGGCCTTCGGCGGCACAGGCCCCGGGGGTCCGCCGGGCCTCGGGCCCGGCGGACCGCAGTACGAGACCGTCATTGACAGACGCATGGCCGGTTGGCGTGCTCCCGCACCATCAGACCCGGCCCCTCGGTGACCGCTCGGTCACGCACGTGGAGCGCCGTCACGTCGATCCGGGACGTGTCGCGAGCGCCATCCGTCGCTGCGCCTGACTCCGCCGGCGCGCACTCGGCTGCCTCCATTTCCGCGTTTCTTCGCCTTCTCAGCGGTTTGAAGCGGTCTGACATGGCTTTCGCCTCTCCGTCGCGCGCCGCCCCGCCGGACGGCATCGGCCTCGCCGGCTATCTCCTGCGGCAGGCGGCCCCGGGAGCGCGATCTGTTCCGGCGGGTGCGCGGGGATCGGGTGCTGCGCCGGGGCGACTGGAAGTACCACCGGGGCAGGAGTGGGCCGGGCCAGCTGTTCCAGCTCGCCCACGACCAGCGCGAACAGGCCGACCGGGCGGCGGCCGAACCGGAGCTGCCGGCCGGGCTGCGGGCGTCCTGAAAGCGGACCGACGCGGGACTGCTGCCGTACCCGACGGGGTCCTGAGTCACGTCCTGGGTGCCCGGGTCATCTCCCGGGCACCCTGGTCGCCCCCCGGCGCCCGTGTCACTTGCCGGGCACCTGGGCCGTCGCGCCGAGTCCCTCGCCGTTCGCCGCGGTGAGGGACAGCGTGCGGTGGTCGATCCGGTACGTCGTCCTCCCGTCCAGGATCGCCAGCAGGGCGCGCTCCAGCTTCATCCGGGGGTCCGGGCACATCATCCTGGTCCCGTCGAGCGGGCCGAACGTGACGGTGGAGCCGCTGACCTCCGCGGTGCCGCGGAACGAGTTGCAGCCGAGGGTGCCCCGTACGGTGCCGTCCTTGCCGAAGGTCAGCCGCGCCTTCTGCTCCGTACCCGCGGGCAGCGACGACGCGGTGGAGCCGGACACCAGGGAGGTGACGGTCCAGGTGGTGCCGGTGAGCGGGGCCGGGGGCTCCGAAGTGAGGGCGATGGAGTCGCCGTTCTCCGTGGTCAGGGTCAGGGTCCTGCCCGAGACGGCGGCGGTGAGTTCGCCGCTGAAGGCGCGGGACATGGCCGTCTCGAACCGCTGGACGCTCTGCTCGCAGCCCATCGCCGTGGTCGTGGCCCGCTGCACGGTGATCGTGTCGCCGTCCGTACGGGTCTCGGCGGTGAAGTGGTTGCAGCCGAAGTTCCCCGTGGCTCTGCCCTCGGGGTCGATCACGACATGGGCGCCGTCCGGAGCCTCGGTCTTCCGCCCTCCGGCCGTCACCGAATCGACGTTCCAGTGGACGCCGGCGACGGGCGGGCCGGTCCGTACCGAACCGCTGCCGTCGCCGGCCCCCGTCTCCGTACCGCAGCCGGCAAGGGCGAGGAGGGCAAGAACTCCTACGGCCATCCGTTGATTCCGCATGGCCCTGGGACGGTCCGGCCGGTCCTCCGGTTCCCCCTCACCCCATCAGGGGCAGCAGGGCGGCGAGATCGGCCCGCTCCCCGCTGGCGGCGGCCTTCGCCTCGTCGAGCGCCCGCGCCCACTCCGTACGCCCGGTGGCGAGCCGGATCCAGGTGAGCGGATCGGTCTCGACGACGTTGGGCGGCGTACCGCGGGTGTGCCTGGGGCCCTGTACGCACTGGACGACGGCGAACGGTGGGACCCGCACCTCGACCGAGCCGCCCGGCGCCTTCGCCGCGAGGGCGTCGGCGAGCAGCCGGGTGCAGGCGGCGAGCGCCTGCCGGTCGTACGGGATGCCGAGGCCGGCCGCCTCGTTCAGATCGTCGGTGTGCACGACGAGTTCGACGGTACGGGTGACGAGGAAGTCGGCCAGCCGCATCGCCCCGACCCGGGTCGGCAGCAGCCGCTCGTCGCCGGCGCCGGTCACCAGCTCCTCGAACCGCTGGGCGACCTCCCCGTACAGCGCGTCCAGGTCGGGCCGGTCCGCGGCGAGCGCCCTGGTGTCTTCGGCGATGCGCGCGGCTCGGTGCGCGGTCGCGAACGGCCACTCGACGAGCGTCAGATCCGGCTTCGCCGAAGCGGGTTCCGGCAGCTCCAGATTCCGGGTGACGCCGGAGAGCGCCATGGTCAGATGTACGGCCAGTTCGCGCACGGTCCAGTCGCCGAGCCGGGTCGGCAGCGCGAGCTGCTGGGGCGTCAGGGTGCGGACGGCTTCCCGGACATGGGCGAACTGCGCCAGGACCGCGCTGCGGGTCCTGACCGGGTCGTAGCGGCGGGCTCGTTTCTGGGACGGCGGCATGTCAGGGAGCCTAAGGGCTGTCCCGGCGGCCTCAGGGCCGGGTCGCGAAGTCGCCCAGGCCGTTGGCGAGCAGGCCGAAACCGCGCTCGGCCAGCGCGACGGCGTCCGGAGCGATCGCGTCCGCCGACTCGCCCGCCAGCAGCCGCAGCTGGTTCGCGTGGATGAGGGCGTTGCGGGTGCCGATCAGCTGGGCGCCCGCGATCCGGGCGATGGACGGTTCCTTCCCCTCCTCGACCAGCACTTCGGCGAGCAGGTCGAAGGAGCGCATGGAGAACGCGTGGGCCCGGGTGAGCAGCGCCGGGGTCTCCTGGATCAGCCGGCGCACCCTGAGCACCACCGGCTCGTCGCTCATTCCGACCGCAGGGTCGCGGCGCTCGACGGCGGCCAGGAACTGTCCGCGCACCGCGGCCAGGGCCGACTCGCCGGAGGCCCGGTCCCGTACCGCGCGCGCGACGTCGCCGACGTGCTCCTCCATGGGAGCGAGGACCAAGTCCTCCTTGCCGGCGAAGTAGTTGAAGACAGTCATCTTCGACACCTCGGCAGCCTCCGCGATCTCGGCGACCGAGACCTTGTCGAAGCCGCGCTCGGCGAAGAGTTCGGTGGCTGCGGCCAGCAGGCGGTGTCGCGTCTGGAGCTTCTTGCGCTCGCGCAGGCTCATCCCCTCGGTCATGGCATCACTGTACCAGGATGAATCTTGAGCCTGGATTAATTCTTGACTCGATATATTTTCTTCGGTCATGGTGATGGCCGACCACAGCGGCACCACGCCGCTCGGGAGGGGAGCCCCGTCATGTCCGCAGCCATGTCCGCGGTCATGCCACCGGTCATGACCGACCGTCAGCGCGTCCTCGGGTTCGCACTCTGCATCGCCACGATCCTCCCGGCCGTGCTCGACACCAACATCGTCGCGTCGCCGACCGTGCCGATCGGCCTCGATCCAGCTGGTCCAGGACACCGCGCCGGCCGAGCAGTTGGGCGTGGCCACCACCGGCGTCCGGTTCTTCCGGACCCCCGGAGGTGTGCCGGGCGCCGCTCTCTTCGGCACCGTACTCAGCAAGGTCCACGCGGCCCGCGGCCCCGGCGGCACTTCCAGCACCATCGGCGCGCTGACCGGCCGGGCCCACCAGTAGGCGCTGGACGCCTTCGTCCCGTCGACGAACGTGGTCTTCCGGGCGGCGACCGAGTGATGCTCCTGGCGACCCGGCTGCCGGCCCGGCGGGAACCGGAACCGGCGGACGTAAATGCCGCCGCATTCACCACGACGCAGTCACTTGCGCCGCTCCACCGATGAAGTCGCTCCACCGATGAAACGGAATTCCGCCGGAATTTCTGCACCCGGACGAACGAGGACGGCCCCACCCATGAAACAGGGCGGGGCCGTCCTCGTCAGGAACGGGTACGTCAGGCGAGCAGAGCCGGAATGGTCGCCTCGTGCGCCGTGCGCAGCTCGTCCAGCGAAATGCTGAACTCACCCTGGATCTCGATCTCCTCGCCGTCCACGACACCGATCCGGGAGACGGGCAGACCCCGCGCCCCGCACATGTCGTTGAAGCGAAGCTCCTCGCTCCGGGGAACGGAGACGACCGCGCGCCCCGCCGACTCGGAGAAGAGGAAGGTGAACGCGTCCAGACCGTCCGGCACGACCAGCCGGGCACCCTTCCCGCCACGCAGGCAGGACTCGGTGACCGCCTGGATCAGACCGCCGTCGGAGAGGTCGTGCGCCGCATCGATCATGCCGTCGCGGGAGGCCGAGATCAGGATCTCTCCGAGCAGCTTCTCGCGGCCCAGGTCGACCTTGGGCGGCATGCCGCCGAGGTGGCCGTGGACGACCTCGGACCAGGCCGAGCCGCCGAACTCCTCACGCGTGTCGCCCAGCAGGTAGAGGAGCTGGCCCTTTTCCGCGAAGGCGACCGGCGTACGCCGGGTGACATCGTCGATCACGCCGAGCACAGCCACGACCGGCGTCGGGTGGATCGCCGTCTCACCGGTCTGGTTGTACAGCGACACGTTGCCGCCGGTGACCGGGGTGCCCAGCTCCAGGCAGCCGTCCGCCAGACCACGGGTGGCCTCGGCGAACTGCCACATGACGTCCGGGTCCTCGGGCGAACCGAAGTTCAGGCAGTCCGAGATGGCGAGCGGCTTGGCGCCGGAGGCGGCGACATTGCGGTACGACTCCGCCAGTGCGAGCTGCGCGCCGGTGTACGGGTCGAGCTTGGCGTACCGGCCGTTGCCGTCGGTCGCCATGGCCACGCCCAGGTTCGACTTCTCGTCGATCCGGACCATGCCGGCGTCCTCGGGCATCGCGAGCACGGTGTTGCCCTGCACGAACCGGTCGTACTGGTCGGTGATCCAGGACTTCGACGCCTGGTTCGGCGAGGCGACCAGCTTGAGGACCTGCTCGCGCAGCTCCGCGGCGTTCGCCGGCCGGGCCAGCTTGCCCGCGTCGTCGGCCTGCAGCGCGTCCTGCCAGGACGGGCGGGCGAACGGGCGGTGGTACGTCGGGCCCTCGTGGGCGACGGACCGCGGCGGCACGTCGACGATCTGCTCGCCGTGCCAGAAGATCTCCAGCTGGGAACCCTCGGTCACCTCACCGATGACGGTGGCGATGACGTCCCACTTCTCGCAGATCTCCAGGAAGCGATCGACGTGCTGCGGCTCGACGATCGCGCACATGCGCTCCTGCGACTCGCTCATGAGGATTTCCTCGGGCGAGAGGGAGGAGTCGCGCAGCGGCACGGTGTCCAGCTCGACGCGCATGCCGCCGGATCCGGCGGAGGCCAGCTCGGAGGTGGCGCAGGAGAGCCCGGCGCCTCCGAGGTCCTGGATGCCCGCGACGAGCTTCTCCTTGAAGATCTCCAGGGTGCACTCGATGAGGAGCTTCTCCTGGAAGGGGTCGCCGACCTGGACGGCCGGGCGCTTGGCCGGGCCGGTCGACTCGAAGGTCTCCGAGGCCAGGACCGAGACGCCGCCGATGCCGTCGCCGCCGGTGCGGGCACCGTAGAGGATCACCTTGTTGCCGGGGCCGGAGGCCTTGGCCAGGTGGATGTCCTCGTGCTTCATCACGCCGATGCAGCCGGCGTTGACCAGCGGGTTGCCCTGGTAGCAGGAGTCGAAGACGACCTCGCCGCCGATGTTCGGCAGACCCAGGCAGTTGCCGTAGCCACCGATGCCCGCGACGACGCCCGGCAGGACGCGCTTGGTGTCGGGGTGGTCCGCCGCACCGAAGCGCAGCGGGTCGACGACGGCGACCGGGCGGGCACCCATGGCGAGGATGTCGCGGACGATGCCGCCGACGCCGGTGGCCGCGCCCTGGTAGGGCTCGATGTACGAGGGGTGGTTGTGCGACTCGACCTTGAAGGTGACCGCGTAACCCTGACCGACGTCGACCACACCGGCGTTCTCGCCGATGCCGACGAGCATCGCGTCGTTGACGGGGACCTTCTCGCCGAACTGCTTGAGGTGGACCTTGCTGCTCTTGTACGAGCAGTGCTCGGACCACATCACGGAGTACATGGCGAGCTCGGCGCCGGTGGGACGGCGGCCCAGGATCTCGCGGATCCGGGCGTACTCGTCCTCCTTGAGGCCGAGCTCCTTCCAGGGCTGCGCGACGTCCGGGGTCTCGGCCGCGTGCTTGACCGTATCCAGGCTCATGCGTTGACCAGCTTCTTGATGATCGAGGTGAAGAAACCGAGACCGTCCGTGCGGCCGGTTCCGATCAGCGGCTCGACGGCGTGCTCCGGGTGCGGCATCAGGCCGACGACATTGCCCGCGGCGTTGGTGATGCCGGCGATGTCCCGCAGCGAGCCGTTGGGGTTCATGTCCAGGTAGCGGAAGGCGACCCGGCCCTCTGCCTCCAGCTCGTCGAGCACCCGCTCGTCGGCGACGTAACGCCCGTCCATGTTCTTGAGCGGTACGGAGATCTCCTGGCCCGAGGAGTAGTCCGAGGTCCAGGCGGTCTCCGCGTTCTCGACGCGCAGCTTCTGGTCGCGGCAGATGAAGTGCAGGTGGTTGTTCCGCAGCATCGCGCCGGGCAGCAGATGCGCCTCGGTCAGGATCTGGAAGCCGTTGCAGATGCCGAGGACCGGCATCCCCGCCTTCGCCTGCTCGATGACGGTCTCCATGACCGGCGAGAAGCGGGAGATGGCGCCGGCCCGCAGATAGTCGCCGTAGGAGAAACCGCCCGCCAGGATGACCGCGTCGACCTGGTGCAGGTCCTTGTCGCGGTGCCACAGCGATACGGGTTCGGCGCCCGCGACCCGTACGGCCCTCAGGCTGTCCTTGTCGTCGAGCGTGCCGGGAAAGGTGACGACTCCGATACGAGCAGTCACTTCGACTCCTCGGCCTTCTCCACCTTCACGGTGAAGTCCTCGATGACGGTGTTGGCGAGGAAAGTCTCGGCCATCTCGTGAATACGGCTGAGGGCGGCGTCGTCGACCGGCCCCTCGACCTCGAGCTCGAAACGCTTTCCCTGACGTACGTCCGCGATTCCCTCGAAGCCGAGACGGGGCAGTGCGCGCTGCACCGCCTGTCCCTGCGGGTCGAGGATCTCGGGCTTGAGCATGACGTCGACTACGACGCGTGCCACTGGCACTCCCGGTGGTGGTGTGGTGCGGCTGTTTCTCCGGGGGGCTCCCCAGACCCCCGCAGGTCCCCTCAGCCTACCTGGCCAGAAATTCTACGCGAGTAGATATGGAGACCCCTTGATCACATCCAGATATCGGACGCGACAACACATGAGGAAAGTCCTGCAAAAAAAATCCTCACCAGCAGCACACATAGAAGGCTGACACGCGGAGGTAATTGGGTGGGCTTCACAATGCGGCACCCACCGCTGTACAAATGATTACCGGGGAATGCAGCATTGCCCCTAAACAGTCGGCAACCGTCGACGCCGCATCCGCCCGGCAGCCAGAAGGCCGGTATCAGCGCACCACAGACGCGCCGATACCGTAGGAAAGGACCGATATCCGTGGCTCAGCGCGTAGTGGTCACGCTCTCCGACGACATCGACGGGGGAGCAGCAGCGGAAACGGTCACCTTCGCCCTGGACGGGAAGTCGTACGAGATCGACCTCAATCCCTCCAATGCAAAGAAACTGCGCAAGGTCCTCGCGCCGTACATGGCGGCGGGCCGAAAGCAGACAAATGCCAGTAGGCACGGCAAGACCCCCGCGTCGTACCGGCACACGTCGCTCGCCCCCGACCCGGCGGCCGTGCGCGCCTGGGCCCGCTCGCACCGCATGGAGGTGCCGGCCCGCGGCCGGATCCCCAAGAAGGTCTACGAGGCGTTCCGCGAAGCGAGTTGAGCGGCCGGCCGGGGTCCGGCCCCGTTCGCGCCGCCCGCCGAGAGCTGCCGGAACCCTCTCCGGCGACACCCTGCGGGCACCGACTTGCGCTACACCCCCGCAGGTCGGCTAAAGTCTGGAGCACGCCGAGGGGCAAGGACGCAAAGCCGAACCTCACGCAGCGTGCGGGTGTAGTTCAGTAGTAGAACATCCCCCTTCCAGGGGGAAGGCGCAGTGTGCAATTCCTGTCACCCGCTCTGCATCGCTCCTATCGACCACTCCGGTGGATCGGGTAGAGTGATGTTCGCACCGCCCGATGGATCTCCTCTTGAGGGGTACAATGAGCGGCAGCAATGCGGACGTGGCTCAGTTGGTAGAGCATCACCTTGCCAAGGTGAGGGTCGCGAGTTCGAATCTCGTCGTCCGCTCTTGATCGAAGCGAAGGCCCTGGTCGATATCGACCAGGGCCTTCGTCGTATTCCCGCCCGCCCATGCGTGCTCACTGCGCTCCGCATGGTCTCCGCGCCCTCCGCGCTCTCCGTGCCCCTCGTCCCATCCCCTCGTCCCATGACGTTTGTCATGAGCAGTGATGACAGCTCGCACTGATCTCGGCGCCGATCCCGCGGAAATCTGTAGGCATGACCAGCGACGACATTCCAGGCAACCGCACAGGCGGGGCTGTGGCATCCGCCACATCCGTCTCCGCTTCCGCGTCCGTCTCCGCTTCCGCTTCCGGCGCGGTGATCGATGCGAGCGGTGTACGGCGGCGTTATGCGGGCGGCTTCGAGGCCGTGGCCGGCGTCTCCTTCTCGGTGGCGCGCGGCGAGCTCTTCGCCCTGCTCGGTACGAACGGCGCCGGGAAGACCTCCACCGTCGAGCTGCTGGAGGGCCTGGCCGCGCCCGACGTCGGCACGGTGCGGGTGCTCGGCCACGACCCGTTCCGCGAGCGCGCCGCCGTCCGGCCGCGGATCGGGGTGATGCTCCAGGAGGGCGGCTTCCCGTCCGAGCTGACAGTCACCGAGACCGTACGGATGTGGGCGGGCTGCACCAGCGGTGCGCGCCCGACCGGCGAGGCGCTGGAGCTGGTCGGGCTCAGCCACCGGGAGCGGGTGCGGGTCAAACAGCTCTCCGGCGGTGAGCGGCGCCGCCTCGATCTGGCGCTGGCCCTGCTCGGCCGGCCCGAGGTGCTGTTCCTGGACGAGCCGACCACCGGGCTCGACGCCGAAGGGCGGCGCGACACCTGGAAGTTGGTGCGTGAGCTGCGCGACGGCGGCACCACCGTCCTGCTGACCACGCATTATCTGGAGGAGGCCGAGACGCTCGCCGACCGGCTGGCGATCATGCACCGGGGGCAGATCGTGACGGCGGGCACCACCGCCGAGGTGACGGCCTCCCGTCCCTCCCGCATCCGGTTCGAGCTGCCGGAGGGGGTCCCGGCGGCCCGGCTCCCGCTGGGGCTGCGGGCCGCCGCCGAGGGCCACCGGATCGAGATACGTACCCACCGGTTGCAGGAGTCCCTGGATGAACTGCTGAGCTGGGCGCGGGAGTCGGATGTCCGGCTGCTCGGCCTCGATGCCCGGTCGGCCTCGCTCGAAGAGGCATTTCTCGACATCGCGCAGAGCGCGGCGGAGAACGGAAGGGTGGCTGTGCGATGACGACCACGACAACCAGCACGACCGGTACGACCGGTACGACCGGCACGACCGGCACGGCTACCGGCACTACGGTCCGGGGCCGGCTGACCGCCCTCGGGCGCGCCGAAGCCGCCCTGCTCGCCCGCAACCGGACGGCGGTATTCGTCTCGCTGCTGATGCCCGCCGCCATGGTCCTGGCGATGAAGTCGGCGCTGAAGCAGTCCGTTCTCGACGGGACCGGCCTGTCCGTCGCCGCGGCGGCGCTCACCGGCGGCATCGGCATCGTGCTGATACAGGCCGTCTACATGAACCTGGTCCCGGCCTACGTGGCGCGGCGCGAGGACCTGGTCCTGAAGCGGCTGCGTACCGGAGAGGTCACCGACCGGGAGATCCTCATAGGGACCGCTTTGCCGTCGGTCGCGCTGGCACTGGCGCAGGCCGCGGTGACAGTGGTGGCAGGGACAGCCTTCTTCGGCCTCGCCGCACCTCAGCGGCCCGAACTGCTCCTGGCGGGCCTGCTGCTGGGCGTGGTGCTGCTGACGGCACTGGCCGCGGCCACCTCCGCGGTGACCCGCACCGTGCAGACGTCGCAGCTCACCACCCTCCCGCTGTTCTTCATCTCGATGATGGGCTCGGGGCTCTTCGTGCCGCTGGAGATCATGCCGGACCCGATGGCGTCCGTGTGCGAGCTGCTGCCGGTGACCGGGGTGATGACTCTCGTGCGGACGGGCTGGTTGGGCGGGGCCGAGGGATCCGACCTGCTCATGGCCGCTCTGACCGGGCTGGCCTGGACCGCGTTCGCCGTGTTTGCTGTGCAGCGTTGGTTCCGCTGGGATCCACGACGCTGAGGGGGGACATGCCGTGTCGGTGCTCGTACGGGGCTGGCGTCGCAGCTGGCAGCAGCGCAGCAAGCTGGAGCGGATCGACCTGTACTCACGGCTGACGATCTCGGTGATCCCCTGGACATTCGCCCTGAGCTGGCAGCTGGCCCCCTTCAAGTCGGACATCCGGCATGCGCCGCTCCCGCTGGCGCTGGGCGTGGCCCTGCTGATCCTCAGCCTTGTGCAGTGCCTGCTGAGCAACCGCAATGTGCAGTTGTCGTACGAGCACTACCTCGGCGTCTCCGTCTTCCCTCGGCGACGGCAGCTGCCGCCTCTGGTGCTGGTACTGGTGAGCCTGGCGCTGCTGGCGACACTGGCCGGGGTGGACGGGGTGAACCACGCGGGGCTGCTCCTCATGACCTTGAACACACCGGTGGCGTTCGCGATCACGCAGTCCCTGCTGGTCCCGGTCCGCACCTTCCTGATCCAGTCGTTCGCCGTCGCCGCGCTGAACACCGGTGTCCTGGCCGCGGTCGGACTGCGGGGCGGCCCGCTGGCCGGGGTGGTGCCGGCGACCCTGTTCGGCTGCCTGCTCACCCTGATCTCCGTGCGGCCCAGCGCCTGGAGTCTGGGCGTGATGTGGCAGGCCGAGGAGGCCCGGGATCTTCAGGCCCGGCTCGCGGTCGCCGAGGAGCGGCTGCGGTTCGGGCGGGACCTGCACGACGTACTGGGCCGCAATCTCGCCGTGATCGCGCTGAAGAGTGAACTGGCCGTGGAGCTGGCACAGCGCGGCAGGCCGGAGGCGGTGGACCAGATGGTCGAGGTGCAGCGGATAGCCCGCACCTCGCAGCAGGAGGTGCGGGATGTCGTACGGGGATACCGAGAGGCCGATCTGAGTACGGAACTGGCCGGTGCCCGCGGCGTGTTGAGTGCGGCCGGGATCGAGTGCGAGGTGGCTGGGGACGTCGGCGGAGAGCTGCCCGCGCCTGTGCAGTCGGCGCTCGGCTGGGTCGTGCGGGAGGCGGCGACCAATGTGCTGCGGCACGGCGATCCGCGCCACTGCACGATCCGGCTCAGGTCCTCGGCGGACGCGGTCGTGCTACAGGTGGAGAACGACGGGGCGGCGGTGGCTGTCGCGGGACCGGGCGGGAGTTCCGGGGCGGGCGACGACTCCGGATCGGATGGCTCCGGACTGGCCGGGCTGCGGGAGCGGCTCAGCGTGCTCGACGGTTCGCTGGAGGCGGGACCGGCAAGGAACGGCTTGTTCCGGCTCACGGCGACGATCCCACTCGGGTCGGCGGCGTCTTCGGCCCACCAAGAGAAGCCACCTGCCGCCCGGGAGGCGCCTGCCCTTCAGGAGGAAAGACGATGACGACCGTACGGGTGCTGCTGGCCGACGACGAGCATCTGATCCGGGGTGCGCTGGCCGCGCTGCTGGCTCTGGAGGACGACCTCGTGGTGGTCGCGGAGGCTGCGACGGGCCCGGAGGCGCTGGCCATGGCGCGGGCCCACCGGCCCGATGTGGCGGTCCTCGATCTGGAGATGCCGGGCGCCGACGGTGTGAGTGTCGCCACATCGCTGCGGGCCGAACTGCCCGGCTGCCGGACGATGATCGTGACCAGTCACGGCCTGCCCGGACACCTCAAGCGGGCACTCGCGGCGGGCGTGCGGGCCTTCGTGCCGAAGACCGTCAGCGCCCGGCAGCTGGCCGGGATCATCCGTACCGTGCATGCCGGAAACCGTTACGTGGACCCGGAGTTGGCGGCCGACGCGATCTCCGCCGGGGACTCGCCGCTGACCGCGCGGGAGACCGAGGTGCTGGAGCTGGCGGCGGACGGGGCGCCCGTGGCGGAGATCGCGGAGCGTGCGTCGCTGTCGCAGGGAACCGTACGGAATTACCTCTCCGCGGCCGCTTCGAAGCTCGGGGCGGAGAACCGCCACGCCGCGGTGCGTCTCGCACGGCAGCGCGGATGGGTATAGTGGTTCTCGCGCTTCGGCGCTTGCGGACGTAGCTCAGTTGGTAGAGCGCAACCTTGCCAAGGTTGAGGTCGCCAGTTCGAACCTGGTCGTCCGCTCGGTTCAGCAAGAAGCCCCCGGCCTTCCGGCCGGGGGCTTCTTCGTGTTCCGCCGGGCGGCCCTACTGCCAGGGCGTGCCGGTGAGGAGTTCGTACGCCTCCAGGTACTTCGCCCGGGTCGCGTCCACGATCTCCTGGGGCAGTGCCGGCGGCGGCTGCTCGCTCTTGCGGTCCCAGCCGGAGGCCGGCGAGGTCAGCCAGTCGCGTACGAACTGCTTGTCGTAGCTGGGCTGGGCCCTGCCAGGCTCCCAGGTGGCCGCGGGCCAGAAGCGCGAGGAGTCCGGGGTCAGCACCTCGTCCGCGATGATCAGCTCCTCGCCGCCGTCGGCCGTGGGAGCGAAACCGAACTCGAACTTCGTGTCGGCGAGGATGATGCCGCGCTCGCGCGCGATGTCACGTGCCCTGCCGTAGACGTCCAGCGTGCTGCGGCGCAGCTGCTCGGCGGTCTCCGCACCGACCTGGCGGGCAACCTCCTCGAAGCTCACGTTCTCGTCGTGGTCACCGACGGCCGCCTTGGTGGCGGGGGTGAAGATCGGCGTCGGGAGCTCGGAGCCGTCGACAAGCCCCTCGGGCAGCGCGAGACCGCAGACCGTACGGGACTCGTTGTACTCGACGAGGCCGGAGCCGGTGAGGTAGCCGCGGGCGACGCACTCGACCGGGACCATCCGCAGCGACTTGCAGATCAGGGTGCGGCCGGCCCAGTCCGCGGGGGCTCCGGCGGGAAGTTCCGTGGACAGCACGTGGTTCGGTACGAGGTCGGCGAGCTGGTCGA
This sequence comes from Streptomyces sp. NPDC006510, assembly GCF_040611955.1. Classification (NCBI taxonomy): domain Bacteria; kingdom Bacillati; phylum Actinomycetota; class Actinomycetes; order Kitasatosporales; family Streptomycetaceae; genus Streptomyces; species Streptomyces sp. NPDC006510. The sequence goes on from NZ_JBEXPH010000100.1 coordinate 24,854, forward strand.
ACCACCACAGCGAGAGCCGGGTGAGCACCCGGCCCTTGTCCGGGATCTCGGTCGGCAGGACCCAGTCGTACGCGGACATGCGGTCGCTGGCGACCATGACGAGGTCGCCCGCCTCGTTCCGGTACAGGTCGCGCACCTTGCCCGTGTGCAGGTGGGTGAGCCCCGGGACCTGCACTGGCTCGGGCTTTTCTACAAATCCGGACACGCTGCCTCCGCGTAGGTTGATCCAGGAGTCGTTCCGATTCTCCCGTATCGGGGTGCGGCGGGATGGAGCGGGGGCGTCCGTGGCGCCGACTTCCGTGGCCCCGGGCGCCGTTCGGGCGCGGTGGCACAGGCGCGGTTCAGTCGCGCTTGCAGATGCGGTCGAGGAGATTGGCGGTGGCCCGCTGGACGCGGGGGTCCACATGGCCCGGACGGTCCAGTGCCGGAGACCAGGCGAAGGTGCCCGAGGCGAAGACGATCGCCCCGGACGGGGCCCGGTACACGGATGTCTCCTGGTGACGCTTGGCGCCCTCGCTGTCCAGATACGGGGAGTGGGCGAGCAGGATGCGGCTCTCGTGTTCGGGGAGTGCGGTGCGCGGGAAGTAGCGGTCGGCCTCGCCCGCGACCAGGCCGTCGAGCTCGTCGCCCTCGCCCGCGCCGGTCGCCTCCCAGAGCCAGTGCTGGGCGTTCCGCACGACCAGGGGGTGCGGATCGGGGACCCGGCCCGCGTACTGGATCCCGAGAAGCTGCTGCTCGGGGCGGTCGATCTCGCGCCAGAGGGCGGGTTTCCCGGGGCCGCGCCGCTTGCGGCAGGTGAGCAGGCGGTCCGGGACGCCGGACGGCGACGGGGAGAGGCTGACCTGCCAGTACATGGTGTTGGCGGAGAGGAAGACCAGCGAGGTGCCGCCGTCGCGGGCGCGTTCGACGGTGCGGCGCATGGGCACCGACCAGTACTCGTCGTGGCCGGGGAAGACCATGCCCCGGTAGCGGGCCGGATCGACGCGGCCGGCGTGCAGATCACGGGTGTCGGCGTACGCGATGTCGTAGCCGTACCGCTCGGCCCAGCGGATGAAATCGTAGGCATGTCCGACGTGGAGCGGCAGGCCGGCACCCGCGTAGGGGCGGTCGAAGGAGACGGTGACCGCGGCGTCCTCCTCGCCGAGGAGACGGCCCTGCTCGTCCCAGGCGTGGTAGAGACTGGCGCCCGTGCGGCCGTCCTCCGGATAGAGGTTGTACGCCTGCCAGGTGATGTCCGGCAGGACCAGCAGCAGATCGGCCGGGTGGTCGTCGCGGACCGTGAACGGGATGTGGGAGCGGTAGCCGTCCACCGTGGTGAGCACGGCGACATACGCCCCGATCGACCAGTAGCTGGGGATCTGCAGCCGCCAGGACTGCCACCAGTGGTGGCAGGAGACCGTGCGGTCGGCGGTGAGCGGCGCGGGCTGGACGATGCCGGAGAGCCGGGGGCTCGTGGTGATCTGGGCGGCGCCGTCGCCCCCGTAGTGGCCGATGCGGTAGATGTCCACGGAGAACTGCTGGGGCGGGTCCACGGTGATGTGGAAGTCGATCGCCTCGCCGGGGGCCGCGGCGCCCGTGGAGATGAAGCCCTTGATCTGGCGGTGGACGTCGTCGGCCGTGCGCGTGCCGCCGTCGGTGGAGCCGCGGGTCAGGGTGGGGTCGGCGTACCAGGGGACGACCTGCCCGGTGTCGTCGAAGTAGTTCTCACTGCCGCGCAGCCAGGGCAGGGGGCCCTGGCCGAAGGGGTCGGAGACGGCGTGCGCGAGGGCGCCCGACTCCCATCGTCGAATCTGCTCCGCCCCCATACCGTTTCTCTCCCTCAAGTCCCCCGGGACAACAGGCGATGGCCGATGGTCGTTGGCCGACGGTCGTTGGCCGATCGCCGGTGGTCATGCGCCATCAGTGCGCCAACGGTGATGCTCCGACTGGCAGCGTCGATCCCCAGCATCATCACATAACGCATGCACTCCGTCACCGTTCGTCGCGAATTGACGTGAACGGAACGCACCGTTCCGGGTGTTGGGGTGTGACGGTCGGGGCTGGTGGTTCAGACGAGGCGGACGGGTTTGTCGGTGCGTACGCCGATCGAGTCGAGCCAGGAACGCAGCGGCTCCGCGTCCCCGTCCTCGACCAGGCTGAGGACGGGACTGCCCAGGTCCGCCCGGCGCTCGCCGTCGATCAGCAGCGCGGGACCGTCGAGCCAGTCGAGGCCGGGCGCCGCGCCCGCCGTGTCCACCGCCGCGCAGCAGACCATCGCCGCGACGTGGTCGGCGAGGAGTTCGGTACCCGTGCGGGGCGGCTGGAGCGGGAAGAGCGGGAGGGGGTCTGGGCCCCAGAGGTCCAGGGCGTCCTCGCGCGCGCTCGCGTCGGCCGGGGCGCCCGCCGGGCCCGATGCGCCACCGGCCCGGTGCTGCTGGGCCGCCGCTTCGTCGCGGGCGACCGCGGCGCTGATCCCGGCGGCGAGCTCCTCGCCGCCCCCGGCCCGGCCCGCCAGATGCTCGACGACACGGGCCAGCGTGGGCACCCCCGCGTCGATGGAGCAGACGGGACGGGAGGGGCCGTGGGAGCTGTGGGGGCCGTCGGGGCCGTCGGGGCCGGAGCTTGTCCCGGTCCGGGCGGGCGTGGTGCCCGGGGCGGGTGTGGCGGCCATCGAGTCGAGGACGCGGTGCAGGCGTGCGGCCTCGGTACGCCACTTCCGGTCGACGACCTCTTCCGGGTACTGCTGCCAGTCGACCGGCGACCAGTCCGGACCCGTACGGGCCGGGCCGCCGTGGAACAGCCGGGCCGCCAGCAGCGACGCCGCCTCGTCGGCCGCGCCCGGCTCCTCCAGGAGGTCGCAGGCGGGGCGCTCGCCGAGCCGCGAGGCGAATCCGTCGGCGAGCCGGTCGCGCCGGGACAGCTCGGTGAGGGCGGATACGACGCCCGCGTCCAGCCGGGACGGCCAGCGGCCCATCCGCCAGGCGGGCAGGGCGACCCGGGTGAGCAGCCGGTCCCAGCCCGCGTAGGCGAGGCCGACCTGCTCCTGGGCGACGATCCGCAGACCGTAATCCACACCCTGTGCACGGACCGACGCGGCGGCGGCGACGCTCCGCTCCATCTCGGCGGCGTGGCTGCGGCAGCTGCGCAGCAGCAGCCGGGCGATCCGGCCGACGAAGGCACGGGGCACTCTGCGCACCCCGGCCAGCGGCCCCGGAACGGGCGCGGCGGCGTCGGCAACCGCGCCGTCGAGCCCCCGTACGAAACGACGGGCCGCCGCTATATCGGGATGCGCGGACGGGCCCGTGCCCGCGACGACCGGAGCGAGCACCGCCCGTAGCTCCGCGACCCGCATCCACCACAGGAACGGCGATCCGATGACCAGCACCGGAGCCGCCTGGGACCGACGGCGGGACCGGCCCGCGAAATGCGTGGCCCGGTCCGGGCCGGTGTCCGCCGCGGGCTGCGCCGAGGGGTGTGTGCGGTCCTCCAGCCAGCTGTCGCAGTCGGGCGTCAGGGCTATCGCCGAGGGGGCGGGAACCCCGAGCCGGTCGGCGAGGTCCCTGACCAGGCGGTAGAGATCGGGGGCGGCCTGCTCCGGGAGCGGGATGGTCGGACTGACCGCCGGCCTCGCCCGTACGATCGCTACCGCGACCGCCGCGGCGAGCAGGAGCACGACGACCGCGCAGGCCGTCACGGCCCAGCGCGCCGTGTCCCAGCCGCTGCCCACGGCGAGGCCCTGGGCGCCCGCCACGAGCAGCACGACGGCCGCCGCAGCCGGCAGGATCGCCACAGCTGTCGCTCTGCCGCGGATGCGCAGCAGGGCGTGAGCTCGGGCACGCGCACTCAGCGCACCCAGCTCCTCACTTGCACCAGTACCGGACACGACCGGACGTCACCCCCTCTGCCCCCGCGGTGGTGTTGTTCACTCCCCCACTGTGGCACCCGTCACTGACATCGCAATGCCAGTGGGCCAAGTGCCGGAATGCTTGCGCCGCACCCTAGTTGGGGCCTCGGCGGGCGTCATCCGGATGGCTCAGCCGTCACTCGATGGAATGGCTTTGGGCAAAGGTGCTGACGCGCCGCCGTCCTTGAGGCAGCGGCGCGTCGGGGCATGTCGGGGCAGGTCAGCGGGATGCGGAGGCCGGTCTCGCCCTCCGCGACCCGTCTCAGCCCTCCGCGGCCTTCCGGGCAATGTCCGTACGGAGCTGCGAACCGTCGAGCCGGATCCGGGCCGCCGCCGTGTAGGCGCGCTCCCGGGCGTCCGCGAGATCCTTGCCGGTCGCGGTCACGGACAGCACCCGGCCGCCCGCGCTGACGATCGTGTCGCCCTCCCGCCTGGTGCCCGCGTGCAGGACGTACGCATGCGGGGCATCCTGCGCCGCCACGTCGTCGAGCCCCTCGATCGGGTCACCCGTGCGCGGCGTACCGGGGTAGTTGTGCGAGGCGATGACCACGGTCACGGCGGCGTCGTCACGCCACTTGAGCGGGGGCAGCTCGTCGAGCGTGCCGTTGGCGGAGCCGAGCAGGACACCGGCCAGCGGGGTCTTCAGACGGGCCAGGACCACCTGGGTCTCGGGGTCGCCGAAGCGGGCGTTGAACTCGATCACCCGGACGCCGCGCGAGGTGATCGCGAGGCCCGCGTACAGCAGCCCGGAGAACGGGGTGCCGCGACGGCGGAGTTCGTCGACGGTCGGCTGGAGCACCGACTGCATGACCTCGTCGACCAGCTTGGGGTCGGCCCACGGGAGCGGGGAGTACGCGCCCATGCCGCCGGTGTTCGGGCCCTCGTCGTCGTCCAGGGCGCGCTTGAAGTCCTGGGCGGGCTGGAGCGGCAGCACGGTGGTGCCGTCGGTGATCGCGAAGAGGCTCACCTCGGGGCCGTCGAGGAATTCCTCGATGACCACACGGTCGCAGGCCAGGGCGTGGGCGCGGGCCGCCTCGACGTCCTCGGTGACGACGACGCCCTTGCCCGCGGCGAGGCCGTCGTCCTTGACGACGTACGGGGCGCCGAAGGCGTCGAGGGCGGCGTCGATCTCGGCCGGGGTGGTGCAGACGTAGCTACGGGCGGTCGGGACGCCGGCCCCGGCCATCACGTCCTTGGCGAACGCCTTGGAGCCCTCCAGCTGGGCCGCCTCGCCGGAGGGGCCGAAACAGGGGATGCCCGCGGCGCGCACGGCGTCGGCGACCCCGGCGACGAGCGGCGCCTCCGGGCCGACGACCACCAGCTCGGCGCCCAGGTCGGTGGCGAGGCGCGCGACGGCGTCGCCGTCGAGGGCGTCGACCGGGTGCAGTTCGGCCACCTCCGCGATACCGGCGTTGCCGGGAGCGCAGTACAGAGCGGTGACGTCGGGGTCGAGGGACAGAGAGCGGCACAGGGCGTGTTCGCGGGCGCCGCCGCCGATGACGAGGACCTTCACGGGGTGCAGCCTAGCCGCCGGGGCGCGGCGCCCTTGACGAACGCCGCTCCGTGGACACCGCGGGGAGCTGCGGCGGGCGCCCCGGGAGCCGCCCCGGGGCTTCGGGGTGCGTCCCGGGCGCCCCGGAGCGCACCGCGCTATTCGTTGGTGAACTCCTCGACGACCGTGGCGCCCAGCTCGCGGACGATCAGGTCGTGCCCGGAGAGCGCCGAGTCGACGAGGTCCGGGTCGTCGGCCTCGGGGGTGTCGTCCTCGGGAGCGACGGCTCGCGGGGGCTCGGGTGCGGAGTACGGCTGCGATGCGGGCTCCGCGGCGGGTGCCGCGCCCGGCTGCTGCTGGGGACCCGGCTGCTGCTGGTGCGGCGGGGCGGCCGGCCGGGGTTCGTAACTCTGCTGGGGCGCGGGGGGCTGGTGCTGCTGCGCGGGGGGCGCGGAGGCGGGGCGGCCCCCGCCGGCCTGCGGAGGTGCGCCGGCGCCGCCCGTGGGGTCGACGATGGCCTCGATCTTCCACTGCGCGTTGAACCGCTCGGCGAGAGCCTGCTTCAGTACGTCCTCACTGCCGCTGCTCGCAAAGTTGTCGCGCGCGCCCGCGTTGAGGAAGCCGATCTGCAGGGTGGTGCCGTCGAAGCCGGTGACCTGGGCGTTCTGGCTGAGCAGGATCCAGGTGAACCGACGGCGGTTCTTGACCGCCTCCAGGATGTCCGGCCACATGTTCCGCACCTGACCGGCGCCCTGGGTCATGCCCGGGCTCGGCTCGGCGGCGGGCGCCGGTGTCGCGGGCGCGGCCTGGACCGGCGCGGCGGCCGGAGCGGCCTGCGGAACGGGCGACTGGCCCGGTGCGGAGGCGGTCGGCCAGCCGCCGGGG
>NZ_JBEXPH010000101.1:0-30619 GCF_040611955.1 Streptomyces sp. NPDC006510
TCCGCTACGCGGAGTTCCGCGCGGCGGCCGGTGAGGCGAGCGGCCAGGACGAGGTGGACCGGGCCCTCGGCGCCCTGCGCGCACCGCAGCCGGCCCGGCTGCCGAAGGGGCTGAGCGGCCCGACGCTGGAGGCCGTCACCCGTGTCGTGCGGGCCGCCCCGGAGGGGATGACGGCGGCCTCGACCGGGGCGGAGCTGGGCATCTCGCGGATCACCGCGCGTCGCTATCTGGAGCATCTGGTGACGGTGGGGCACGTGGTGCGCAGTCCGCAGTACGGCCAGATCGGGCGTCCGGAGTTGCACTACCGGTGGGTGACCCGCGACGGCTGACGGACCGACGGCACCCGGGCCCGCGTCCTCGCCGGCTCGACGTGGACGTCGGCGCCGACGCGGACGGCGGTGTTCGCCCGGCCGATTCAGTGCTCCTGGAACAGCGACCGGGCGTGGTTCAGGCCGTACCTGGCGACATCGGTACCCAGTGCGACCCCGGCCTCGTCCGCGAGTCGGGTGTGGATGCCCAGCCAGACCCGCGCGTCCATGTTCTCCAGCGTGAGCTGGTGCCATGCGGTGTAGGTGCGGACGACGCCTGGTGCGGTGCCGCTGGTCAGGGTGAACGGGGCCGTGCGCGGTCCTACGAGGGCGGTGAGAACGGTTTCCGCCGCGCCTGCGTACGTGTTGTGGCCACTGGGGTAGTCCGGGTGCGCCGGCGTGGGGCGCAGTGGGGTCCATGACGGGTCGGCAGGGATCTCGCCGACGCCTGTTCGGATCGCGGTGACGGGGCGCCACAGCGGGTAGGTGTACTTGCTGTCGGAGGTGGCGATCTGGGTGTCCACCAGCGTGGCGTGGGTCAGGGCGACGAGCTCGGCCTGCCCCGGCAGCGGCCGGTGGGAGGTGGCGGCGAGCGCGACGCGGATCGGCTTGGTCCACAGGGCCGGCGAGGAGTCGAACCAGAAGTTGGCCGTGTCGGTCTGCCGCGCGGTGCGCACGGTGCTGTTCAGCTCGCCGAAGTCTCGAACCTCCTTCAGGTCGGTCCGGTACCGCTTGGACGTCGGAGCGGGAGGCGGGGGCAGTCGGAACTGGCCGGCACTCTTCAGCAGGAAGGGCCGGGCGAACCGGCTGCCGTTCTGGATGGCGGGGGCGAACGCGGGCGGGGTGGGCTGCCAGACGCCTGGCGCGGCCGGCGGCACGGTGAAGGGGGCGTTCACGGAGGCCGCATCGAGGCCGTCTCCCTCGCGGTCGTGCAGGACTTCCAGCGCCTGGCGTTCGCCGGCTGCGGCGCCCAGGGTCTCGGCCGGACCGTCGGGAGTCCGATCCAGGGTCTGTTTCAGGGCGGCATCCAGCTCCGGGGCACGGGTGGGCACCAGCTCGACCAGGGCGCGGTGCACCGCGGCGGCCAGCGCCGCGTCCTGGTAGTCCCCACGGTCGACCCCGGACGGCACATGCTGCAAGGCCCGCGCCGCCGCGATCCAACTGATCGCCCAGGTACGGCTGTTGGTCACCGGGGGTAGTGATGATCCGGCCGTCGCGATCGTGTCGGCCGTGGTGTCGTACCAGGCGAGCGCCACGGAGGTGCGGCCGTGCCCAGGCACGGGGGCGGCGACGCTCGGCGCTGCGCCGGAGGCGACCAGCAGTGCCGTGGAGGCCACCAGGGCCACACGGGTCTTCGGAAAGTTCACGGGAGCAGCTCCTCATGGTGTGGGGTGGGGGCCGGATACCGGCCCGCCGTCGGGCAGTCATGTGCGACGGGACGTGGAGAATTGAGGACCTCGCACCGGCCGCGGCAGGTTCCCGGACGAAGCCGAGGGCCTTGGCCCGGGAACCTGCGGAGCACGGTGCCGTGCCGGACCGGACGCCCTGCCCTCAGGACTGCCGCCGCAGGCAGGAGCGGTCTCTTCGTCGCTCCGTCCCATCAGCGCCGGCGCACACTGCGGCACACGCGCGGGCGTTCACGTGCCCGGCAGCGGCGCCCTCCTGACCTGGCGGGGTTCAGGCGGGGTCGGCGTTGATGTGGAAGGGGACGGTGACGATGTTGGAGGCGACGCCCATCAGGTCCAGGTCCTTGGCGCCGATCCGCCCATCGCCGTCGAGGTCCTTCACGACCCCGGGTGCGTCGTTGTAGATGCCGTCGTGGTTGAGGTCGTCGACGACAGCCACGGTGAGGGTGGTGTCGACGTTCTGCCCCGCGATGGGGGCGCCGACGATCCAGGTGTCCCACAGTTCGGTCCTGTGCGGGGTGCGGTTGGTGACGCCGGAGAGGTTGAACAGGTTGGCCAGGTTGGTGCCGGGCCCGGAGAAGCCGGGGAGGGTGCTGTTGGTGGTGGAGTCCAGCACGACCAGTCCGGGGATCTTGTCGTCCCGGCCGGTGGAGAACGTACCGGGGAAGGGGGCGATGTTGTTGTGCGCGGCCGGGCCGGTGAGCTGGAGCCCGTTGAAGCCGGTCTGGGCCAGGGTCTTGCCCCGGAAGGAGAGCTTCAGGTCCACGATCCAGCCCTTGCCCTCCACGCCCGCGTCGTCCCCGCGCCTGGGCGCGACGACCTTCACCTTCACCGGGTGCGTTGCGGCGGAGGCGGACGTGTCCGGGCTCGACGCGTTCGCGCTGGACAGCCCGAAGGCCGTGCCGCCCAGACCGAGGATCACGGCCGCACTCGCGCCGAGGGTCCAGCCGAGCTTCTTCTTCCTCATGACTTGTTCTCCTGAGTGTTGGGAGGCTTGCGGCCATGTGTACGACCACCTGCGGCACCCGGTTCAATCGTCGTGCACGTAGCCGGGGGTGAACTTGAACCCCCAGCTCGTCGTACACGTAGCCGAAGGGCACACGATCAGTGCCTCAGGACACAAGAAGCCGCATGTCGCAGCCGTCCTCGAAGACGGCGCAGCCGGTGCGGCCAGGTATGGAAGTGGGTCGGATGGATCGGATCTGGTTCCGCGCCTCCCCGGGGCGCGGACTGTCCACCGCCTGCGGTACGGGCCCGGCGATGCTCCGAGCGGCCCCAGCCTGCGAGACGAGGACATCGAGCGTGACGCCGGACGAGCAGTTGATGACTGCGTTGTACACCGAGCACCACGATGTGCTGCTCTCCTTCGTGCGCAGGTATGTGCGCAGTCCTGAGCAGGCGGAGGACGTCGTGCAGGAGACGCTGCTGCGGGCGTGGCGCAGCATCGACAAGATCGAGCCACGCCACGTCACCATCCGCTCCTATCTCTTCACGATCGCCCGCAACGTGCTCACCGACGGCTGGCGCGCCGAGCAGCGGCGTCCGGAACCGCTCTACGACGACGAGGCACTCGCGGCTGTACCTTCTGCCGATGACGTGGAGGCGGCGCTGGAGGGGCACGTGATCACCGCAGCGTTGGAACGCTTGTCCAGCGAGCATCGTGATGTGATCCAGGCGCTGTACTTCGAGGGGCTGACCGTCGCCGAGTCCGCGTCACGGCTCACGATCCCGGAGGGAACGGTCAAGTCCCGCGCCTACTACGCCGTACGCAACCTGCGCGCAGCCTTTGAAGAAATGGGAGTTCTGCGGTGAGCACCGACCACGACGACGTGCGCATGCTGATCGGCGCGTATGTGCTGGGCGGCCTCAGCGAGACCGACCGCCGCGACCTGGAGTCCCACCTGCCCACGTGCCAGGAATGCCGTGACGAGCTCGCGCGCTCGGCCCCGCTGGCGGGACTGCTCCGCCGTGCCCCGGGCATGTCCGCGCCCCGTCCCCGGGCCGCGCGCGAGGCCGGCACCGATGCGGCGCCGCCGGCTCCGCCGGCCGGGCTCGGCCGCCTGCTGGAGCAGGTCCGCGCCGCCGGTGTCGCACGCAGGCGCCGGGCTCGTCGGCAGTGGCTGGCACTGGCTGCGGCCCTGATCGTGGTTGCCGGGCTCGGACTGGGGTCGATGCTGCCGTTCCGGCACTCGACCGGCCCGGCCACGGCCTTCACCTCGGCCGCCGGGTACTCCGTGTCCGGCCGCGCCACGCTCACGGCCAAGCCCTGGGGCACCGCGGTGAGCGTCACCCTGGCCGACCTGCCCGCAGGAGCGCCAGGACCCTTCGTCCTCCAGGTCTCCTCGGTGGACGGCCGCAAGGAGCAGGCGGCCACCTGGGCGATCACTCCCAACGGCAGCGCCGCCGTGACGGGGGCGAGTGCCCTGCACCTTCCCGACATCCGATCCATCTCCGTGATGGACCACGCGGGACGTCTGGTCGCCACGGCCCGACCAGTCAGACCCGCCTCGACCACGTGAGCACCCCTGGGTGGTGCGTTGATCACTTGAGGGTGCCGTCGTTTGCCGGCACTCGCCCGCGGACACCGTTCGCGGGCGGCGTTGCTCAGGTAGCGCATGTGCCCCGGTCAGTGTGTCCTACCGGTTTCCGGGGGACCGCTGCGCCGGCCGCTGAGCACCGTGGCGATCGGCAGTGCCGCTGCCGGGCCGCTGAGCAGGACTGCGGCGAGGGCGCCCTGGACGAGCGCGATGAACGATGCGGAGGACAGGCCGAACAGTGCGCCGATGCCCCGGCCGAGCAGCGGGATGATGACCAGGTTGGCGAGCAGAGCCAGCGCCGGCAGCGGGATGTCGGCGAAGACGCTCCGCAGTGCCGGGAGGGTGGCCCCCAGACCGGCAGTGAACATGGTGGCCGCGATGAAGATCATGGTGACGGCGTTGAAACAACAGGTGCAGGGCTTCCATGGGATAGGTCCCCTCGGGCGGCCGGGCGCCTCGGCGGGCCGGTGCACCCGTCGGCAGCGTTCAGCGTTCCTCTAGGACGTTCCTACGAGTTGTGGATATCGGTGGAACACACCGTAGTCATGCCATGTCTTGACTCCTACGGTGGGGCCGTGCACCCCTCCCCGCCCTTCAACGCCCCCGCCGCGCGCCGACTCCGTGAGGCCCTGGGGATGCTTCCCGGACATGTCGCGTACGGTCTCGGGGCCCAGTACGGGCTCCGGGTCGGCACCGAGACGGTGGTCGCCTGGGAGCGTGGGCTCTCCTCCCCGAGCGAGTACGAACTCACGGCGCTGGCCGGGGTGTTGTGGTGCTCGCCGGGTGAACTGCTCACCGCCGCGCGGACCCTGCGGGAGCACCGGGTGGCCGGCGAGCTGACCGTGGAGGAGCTGGCGCGGCTGCTGGGGATGACCGCCTCCGCGTATCTGCGGATGGAGGAGTCGGGGCGCTGGCGCGGCAATGAACGCCAGTCCGCGGTGCTCGCCGAGGTGCTGGGGCTGACGGCCGCCGGGTTCGTGACGGTGTCCGGCCGGGACGAGGAGCTGGCGGAGCAGCTGCGCGGCGCGGTGACCACGCGCTGGCAGGCCCATCTGCGGCCGGTGGCGAAGCTGGTGCCGCTGGAGCGCGGCTTCCTCCAGGACGTACTGGAACAGCTGCACGCCGACTACCAGGCGCTGATGGTCTCGACGCTGAGCCGGAGCAGCACGGGTACGGAGTGGGCCGGGGCGACGGGTGACGCGGGGCGGGAGTTCCTGGCGGAGATCCTGGACCGGTTCTGGCAGGCGGCGGGGGTGCGGGGGCCGGGTCGGTGAGCCGCCCGGCCCCGTCGGACGGGCTCAGCCGCCGGCCGCGTCCGCGGCGACCGGGTCGAAGGAGAACAGGTTTCCCCGGTCCGCTCCGTCGCAGCTCGTCTGCACCATCTTGGCGCCGCGCTTCTTACTGTTCCCCTGGGCCCCGACGCACAGGCGGGTGTGGGCGGGGCGGATGCGGTACCCGTCGGCGGGACGGCCCACGGGCTCGATCAAGAACTCCTCCGCGTCGCCGCGTTTGCCGCACTCCTGGTCCTGCAACGGGGCCCCGGCATCCCGTATCCCGTCCCAGACGCCGGTGCAGCCCGGCCCGTAGTCCGGGTGATCGGTCGCGATCCGCCATGCGCCGCCGTCCAGCGGCTTGAGGGAGAAACCCGGGATCGTCTCCTCCTCGCACGGCACCTGGTACAGCCGCCCGCTGTCGCTCCCCCGCTCCTCGGAGAGGCAGAACCCGGAGTGCACGGACCGTATCTGCACCGTCCGCCCCGCCACGGGCCCGGTAGCACGGCGGGATTCCGGCCGGTCGTCGTCCCGTACGCCGTCGTCCCGTACGAGGAGGGTGACGGTCACCGCGGCGGCGGCGAGCACGACGAGCGAGACGGCTGCCGCCAGAACGGTCCCGGACCGGCGCCGACGGGCAGGGGGCGGTACGGGGAGCGGGACGGTGGGCGGCTCGGCCGACTGCACGGCCGACTCCTCGGGTGAGCGCCCGGCCGGTGCGCCCTGTGCCCTCCCGGGCTCCGCCGTACCGGCTCCGTCCTGTCCCGCGCCCCCTCCCCGGGCCCGCTGCCCGTGCACGGCGAGCTCCTTGCGCACGGCGAGCCAGTCCGCCACCTCTGTGGGCCCGCAGCCGCAGGCCCGTACGAACGCGGCGAGGAGTTCCTCGCGCGGGACCGACGTACGCCCCAGCATGTTGGCGATCGTGGAGCGCGGCAGCACGTCCCCGACCGCGTCGGCCCGCTGGGCCAGTTCACGGAACGTCAGACCCGACGCGTCCTTGAGCACCCGCAACAGGGCGATGAACTCGGGCGCGCTGCGCGCCTCACGAGGATCCGGAGCTCTGCCCTCGACCACCATGCGCTGTGCCTCTCCCCTGGATTCCACGCCCGGACAAGGTTGGGACATGTCCCGGACAGGGACAAGCCTTGTTGATCCGGTCCGCCGGCTCAAGAGTTGTTTCCGGCACCGCGGTCCGTCCGGATCCGACCATCCGGAACGGGTCCCGGGCGCCGGGGGAACGGCAAGCGGCCCTGACCGTTCACGGGGGGACAGTCAGGGCCGCCGGGTCGTTCCCGCTGGGCGCAGCCGAGCGGCCGGGGTCAGAAGACCGACTCGGCCTCGTCCATCCGGTCCTTGGGCACCGTCTTGAGCTGTGTGATCGCGTCGGCAAGCGGAACCATCTGGATGTCGGTGCCGCGCAGCGCCGTCATCCTGCCGAAGTCGCCCCGGTGGGCCGCCTCCACCGCGTGCCAGCCGAAGCGGGTGGCGAGCACCCGGTCGTACGCGGTCGGCGTGCCGCCCCGCTGCACATGGCCGAGAATGACCGGCCGGGCCTCCTTGCCGAGCCGGGTCTCCAGCTCGATGGCCAGCCGGTTGCCGATGCCCTGGAAGCGCTCGTGGCCGTACTGGTCGATCTCGCCCTTGGCGTAGGGCATGGAGCCCTCCGCCGGGTGCGCGCCCTCGGCCACACAGATGACCGCGAACTTCTTGCCGCGCGCGAAGCGTTCCTCGACCATCTTCACCAGGTCCTCGACCTCGAAGCGGCGCTCGGGGAGGCAGATGCCGTGTGCGCCGCCCGCCATTCCGGACTCCAGCGCGATCCAGCCCGCGTGCCGGCCCATCACCTCGACGACCATGACCCGCTGGTGCGATTCGGCGGTGGTCTTGAGGCGGTCTATGGCGTCGGTGGCGACGCCCACCGCGGTGTCGAAGCCGAAGGTCCGGTCGGTTGCGGAGATGTCGTTGTCGATGGTCTTGGGGACGCCCACGACGGGCATGCCGGCGTCCGAAAGCATCCGGGCGGCGGTGAGGGTGCCCTCGCCGCCGATCGGGATGAGGGCGTCCATGCCGTAACGGCGGCTCAGTTCGGCGCAGTTCTCGGCGGCCTCGCGCAGCCGGTCGCGCTCCAGCCGGGCCGAGCCGAGAATGGTGCCGCCCCGGGCGAGGATGCCGCTGACCGCGTTGAGGTCGAGGCGGCGGAAGTGGCCGTCGAGGAGTCCCTTGAACCCGTCCTCGAAGCCGATGACTTCATCGCCGTGACCCACCACGGCGCGGTGCACGACCGACCGGATCACTGCGTTCAGGCCCGGACAGTCGCCGCCTGCGGTGAGAATTCCGATGCGCATCGTGCCTTGTCTCCTGCTCGCTAGTGCCGTGCATTTCGGGGGACGTCCACTGAATCCCCCGTACCGTGAGCCACGACGATTGTCCCACGTCTGGTCTGGACCTCGCGTTCGCCGTCGCTCCGGGGCAACCGCGCAGGTGTCCCGCCGGGTGCGGCGACGGACCGGACGCGGTGTTCCGGGCGGCTCCGCGGCCCCCCACGCAGGGTGCTTCGCCCGGCGGGCGACGCCTCGGCCCCCGCGGGTATCGTCAACATGGCAATACCATCCCAAACCGAAAGTGGACGGGAGAGCACGCGTGACGCGCAGCGTGTACGTGACCGGGATCGACCGGGGAGACGGCCGGCAGGTCGTCGATCTGGGAGTCATGGAGCTCCTGACACGTCAGGTGGACCGGGTCGGGGTGTTCCGGCCGCTCGTCCATGACGGACCCGATCGGTTGTTCGAGCTGTTGCGGGCCCGCTACCGGCTCTCCCAGGACCCCGAGTCGGCCTACGGGCTGGACTACCACGAGGCGTCCGCGCTCCAGGCGGAGCAGGGCACGGACGAGCTGGTCTCCCGGCTCGTCGAGCGGTTCCACCAGGTGGCCCAGAAGTACGAGGTGGTGCTGGTGCTCGGCACCGACTTCGCCGCCACCCAGCTGCCCGACGAGCTGGCGCTCAACGCGCGCCTGGCCAATGAGTTCGGCGCCTCGGTGATCGCGGTGGTCGGCGGCAAGGAGCAGACCTCGGAGTCGGTGCGGGCCGAGACCCGCAATGCCTACCGCGCGTACGCCGGACTGGGCTGCGACGTCGTCGCGATGATCGTGAACCGGGTGGCGTCCGAGGACCGCGACGCCATCGCGGAGCGGCTGACGGCCACGCTGCCCGTCCCCTGTTCGGTCCTGCCCGACGACGCGGCGCTCTCCGCGCCGACCGTCGCCCAGATCACCGCGGCGCTCGGCGGCACGGTCCTGCTCGGCGACGACTCCGGGCTGGCGAGGGACGCGCTGGACTTCGTCTTCGGCGGTGCGATGCTGCCGAACATGCTGAACGCGCTGACGCCGGGCTGCCTGGTGGTCACGCCCGGGGACCGGGCGGACCTGGTGGTCGGCTCGCTGGCCGCGCACAGCGCCGGGACGCCGCCCATCGCGGGGGTGCTGCTGACCCTGGACGAGCACCCCGGCGAGGAGATACTCAGGCTGGCCGCGCGACTCGCACCGGGCACCCCGGTCGTGTCGGTGGCCGGCGGATCCTTCCCCACCGCGGCCCGGCTCTTCGCCCTGGAGGGCAAGTTGAACGCCGCGACGCCCCGCAAGGCGGAGACCGCACTGGGCCTCTTCGAGCGCCATGTGGACACCGGCGCTCTGCTGGAGCGGATCTCGGTGGCCCGCAGCGGCCGGGTCACCCCGATGATGTTCGAGCACGAGCTGCTGGAGCAGGCCCGCGCCGACCGGCGCCGGGTCGTCCTGCCGGAGGGCACCGAGGAGCGGGTGCTGCGCGCCGCCGACGTACTGATGCGCCGCGACGTCTGCGACCTCACCCTGCTCGGCGACCCCGACGTCATCCGCAAGAAGGCCGCCGACCTCGGCATCGATCTCGCCGATACCCAGCTCATCGACCCTCAGACCTCCGAGCTGCGCCAGACGTTCGCCGAGCGGTACGCCCAGCTGCGGGCCCATCGCGGGGTCACGGTGGAGCTGGCGTACGACGTCGTCGCGGACGTCAACTACTTCGGCACCCTGATGGTCCAGGAGGGGCTCGCGGACGGCATGGTCTCCGGGGCCGTGCACTCCACCGCCGCGACGATCCGGCCCGCGTTCGAGATCATCAAGTCCAAGGGGGCCGAGCGAAGCTCGTCAGGCAGGGCGGCGGCGGGTGACGGAAGGGCAAAGCCGGACGCCTCGATCGTCTCCTCGGTCTTCTTCATGTGCCTCGCCGACAAGGTGCTGGTGTACGGCGACTGCGCGGTCAATCCGGACCCGGACGCGGAGCAGCTCGCCGACATCGCGGTGCAGTCGGCCGCCACCGCCGCCCGCTTCGGCGTGGAACCGCGGATCGCGATGCTGTCGTACTCGACCGGGACCTCCGGCTCGGGCGCCGATGTCGACAAGGTGCGCGCGGCGACGGACCGGGTCCGGGCGAGCAGGCCGGACCTCAGGATCGAGGGCCCGATCCAGTACGACGCCGCGGTGGATCCGAGCGTCGCCGCGACGAAGCTGCCCGGCTCCGAGGTGGCGGGCCGGGCGACGGTGCTGATCTTCCCGGACCTGAACACCGGCAACAACACCTACAAGGCCGTGCAGCGCTCGGCGGGCGCGGTGGCCGTCGGACCGGTGCTCCAGGGGCTGCGGAAGCCCGTCAACGACCTGTCCCGCGGCGCGCTCGTCCAGGACATCGTCAATACCGTGGCCATCACGGCGATCCAGGCGCAGGGCAAGGAGTGAACGGATGACCAACCCGACCACCGAGGACTCCGCCGGGACGGGCGCGTACCGCGTACTGGTCCTCAACTCCGGTTCCTCGTCGGTGAAGTACCAGCTGCTGGACATGAGCGACCGCACCCGGCTCGCGGTGGGGCTGGTCGAGCGGATCGGCGAGGAGACCTCCCGTCTGGTGCACACCCCGCTGGTCGGCAAAGGCGCCGAGCAGCGCGAGCGCATCGGCCCGATCGCCGACCACGAGGCGGCGCTGAAGGCCGCGGCGGAGGAACTGGCGGCCGACGGGCTCGGCCTGGACTCCCCGCAGCTGGCGGCGATCGGCCACCGGGTGGTGCACGGCGGGCTGCGGTTCACCGAGCCCGTGGTGATCGACGACGAGGTGCTGAACGAGATCGAGCGCCTGGTCCCGGTGGCCCCACTGCACAATCCGGCGAACATCACCGGAATCCGTACCGCTCGGGCCCTGCGGCCGGACCTTCCGCAGGTGGCGGTCTTCGACACGGCCTTCCACACGACGATGCCGGAGTACGCGGCGCGGTACGCGATCGACACGGAGACCGCCGACGCGCACCGCATCCGGCGTTACGGATTCCACGGCACCTCGCACGCGTACGTCTCCCGCAAGGCCGCCGAGCTGCTGGGACGCACCCCCGAGGAGGTCAATGTCATCGTGCTGCACCTGGGCAACGGCGCCTCGGCGTCGGCGGTGGCCGGCGGCCGGTGCGTGGAGACCTCGATGGGGCTGACTCCCCTGGAGGGGCTGGTGATGGGCACCCGCTCCGGGGACATCGATCCGGCCGTCACCTTCCACCTCATGCGTGTGGCGGGGATGTCGGCGGACGAGATCGACGCGCTGCTCAACAAGAAGAGCGGTCTGGTCGGTCTCTGCGGCGACAACGACATGCGGGAGATCCGGCGGCGGATCGACGAGGGCGACGAGCGTGCGGCGCTGGCGTTCGACATCTATGTGCACCGGCTGAAGAAGTACATCGGCGCCTATTCGGCGGTCCTCGGCCGGGTGGATGCCGTGGTGTTCACGGCGGGGGTCGGGGAGAACTCGGCCCCGGTGCGGGAGGCTGCCATCGCCGGTCTCGAAGAGCTCGGTCTGACGGTGGACGCGGATCTGAACGCCGTACGGTCCGGCGAGCCCCGGCTGATCTCGCCCGACTACGCGCGGATCGCGGTCGCCGTGGTGCCGACGGACGAGGAACTGGAGATCGCCGTCCAGACCTTCGCGCTCGTCGGACCGGCCCACGACCTCGTCGGACAAGCACACAACTGAGCGCCCCCGCGCCCCTTTGTACCTTCCACCAGACGGAATATTCCGTAGCGAAACAAACCGATAGGATCCGCCTCATGCGCCGTTCCAAAATCGTCTGCACACTCGGTCCCGCCGTCGACTCCCATGAGCAGCTCGTCGCTCTGATCGAGGCCGGCATGAGCGTGGCCCGCTTCAACTTCAGTCACGGCAGCCACGAGGAGCACCAGGGTCGTTACGACCGGGTCCGCAGGGCCGCCGCCGAGACCGGCCGGGCGATCGGCGTGCTCGCCGACCTCCAGGGTCCGAAGATCCGCCTGGCGAAGTTCGCCGAGGGCCCCGTCGAGCTGGTCCGGGGGGACGAGTTCACCATCACCGCGGAGGACGTTCCCGGCGACAAGTCGATCTGCGGTACGACCTACAAGGGTCTGCCCGGCGACGTCGCCAAGGGCGACCCGATCCTGATCAACGACGGCAACGTCGAGCTGAAGGTCGTCGCGGTCGAGGGCCCCCGGGTGAAGACCATCGTCATCGAGGGCGGTGTCATCTCCGACCACAAGGGCATCAACCTGCCCGGCGCGGCGGTCAACGTCCCGGCCCTGTCCGAGAAGGACGTCGACGACCTGCGGTTCGCCCTGCGGATGGGCTGCGACCTGGTGGCGCTGTCCTTCGTCCGGGACGCCGACGACATCAAGGACGTCCACAAGGTGATGGACGAGGAGGGCCGCCGGGTCCCCGTCATCGCCAAGGTCGAGAAGCCGCAGGCCGTCGAGCACATGGAGGGCGTCGTCATGGCGTTCGACGGTGTGATGGTCGCCCGTGGCGACCTGGCCGTGGAGTACCCCCTGGAGAAGGTCCCGATGGTGCAGAAGCGCCTGGTGGAGCTCTGCCGGCGGAACGCCAAGCCGGTGATCGTCGCGACCCAGATGATGGAGTCGATGATCACCAACTCGCGGCCGACCCGCGCCGAGGCGTCCGACGTCGCCAACGCGATCCTGGACGGCGCGGACGCGGTCATGCTGTCCGCCGAGTCCAGCGTGGGCGCGTACCCGATCGAGACGGTCAAGACGATGTCGAAGATCGTCGTCGCCGCCGAGGAGGAGCTGCTCTCCAAGGGCCTGCAGCCGCTGGTGCCGGGCAAGAAGCCCCGTACCCAGGGCGGTTCGGTGGCCCGTGCGGCCTGCGAGATCGCGGACTTCCTGAACGGCAGGGCGCTGGTCGCCTTCACCAAGTCCGGTGACACGGCCCGCCGGCTCTCCCGCTACCGCGCGGCGCAGCCCATCCTGGCCTTCACCACGGACGAGTCCACCCGCAACCAGCTCGCGCTGAGCTGGGGCGTCGAGGCGCACGTCGTGCCGCACGTGGACAACACGGACGCGATGGTCGACCTGGTCGACGGCGAGCTGCTGAAGCTGGGCCGCTACAACGAGGGCGACACCATGGTCATCACGGCCGGCTCGCCCCCCGGTGTCCCGGGCACGACCAACATGGTCCGGGTGCACCACGTCGGCGGCGGCGCCCGCGACTGACCCGTCCGTCACCCGTGAGCACGACTGTGGGCCGCACTCCCCGAGGGGTGCGGCCCACAACTGGTCCGTAGTGGCTAGTTGTTGCCGCCGGTGAAGTAGTTGTGCAGCCCGGGAACCTTGAGCGAGCCGCCGAACTGGCCGGCCTGGGTCACCGTGACCTTGGTGAAGAAGGCGAAGGGTACGTTCAGCGGAGGCGGTGTCTCCGGGCTGAACGTGACCGGGATGAGGCCGAAGAGGTTGCCCTTCAGCTCCTCCGTGTACATGGTCACCGTGCCGTTGCGGATGGTGGACTTGGAGCCCTTCCGCGCCTCGACATGGCCCGTCGTACCGGCCGGACCGACCGTCTTCTGGTGCAGGTTGTCGATGTCGATGGAGCTCGCGGTGAACTTCAGCACCTTCTTGACGGTGCCGCCGTACGTCTTCACCTCGACGATGCCCTTGTAGTCGAGCCCGTTGAGGGTGAGCATCGAGCTCTCCAGGATCCACGGGTCGTCCGGGAGCAGCGGGACGCCCGTCTCCAGGTCGGCCGCGGCCAGCGCCTCGGGGTCGGCGGTCGGACACGGGAAGCGCTCCTTGGCGCCGTCCGGGATGTCCTCGTCCTTCTTGGCGTCGAGCCCCTTGACTCCGTCGTCGAGCTCCTTGACCGGCTTGCCGGCCCGGTCGGCGGCTTCGCGGATGGCGGCGGCGGTCCTGTCTGCCGTCTCCTTCGCGGCGTCGGTGGCCTTCTCGACGGGCTTCTCGGCGGTGTCGGTCCGCGTCGGCTTCGGGGACGCGGTGCTCGCGCTCGGGGACGGGCTCGCCGTCTCCTTGTCCGGTCCGTCGAAGAGGTCCTTGAGCGCATCGCCGACGCCCAGCGGGTCGAGCGGGTTCGTCGACTTCGTGGGTGTGGGCGAGGCACTCGGCGTGGCTGCCGGAGCGTCGGCCGCGGCAGCCTTCGGCTCCGCCGCGTCACTCGCGGACGGGGTCGTCGAGGGCTTCGGGGTCGCCGCGTCGCCCTTGTCACCGGATCCGGTCGCGGAGGAGGACGGGGACGGCGACTTCGACTGCGACGCGGACGGGGAGGGCGACTCGCTCGGCTCGTCGGAGCGGGTCACACAGGGGCCGGGCGCGAAGGGAATGTCGGAGCTGTCGTCGGCCAGCGCGAGTTTGGGGGTGAGCCCCATGCCCACGAAGACGGCCGTCGGCATCGCGGCGAGCGCGAATGCCTTGCCCGCGGGAATGTGCAGCTTCGTCAGCAAGGACTTCCTGGGAGCCGCGTGGCGCGGTCCGCTTCTCGTCCCGAGGTTTTCCCCGGTCGAGTTCAGCTGCCTCTCGTCACCCCGCACGATGCCTCCCGCCGTCGACCTCAACTGTCGTGTCGTACTGCTCCGGCTGCTGCTGGGGCACCGCTGCCGTGCTGTGGAACTCGGGTCCGGACTCCGGCCCGTGGCCGTTCTCGGCGGACTTCTCCCCCGCCGCGCCGACCGGCGCGAGCTCGGACTCCGGCTCGCCCGGGGCCCAGGAGACGGAGAGCGCTCCACCCAGCAGAGCGAACAGGAAGCCGATCAGGAACCCACCGATGTTGGCGACCGGTATGGAGATCAGCGCCAGCAGGATCGCGGCGACTCCGGCGAACACTCTCACGATGTGGTGGAACCACATGGTGAGGCCCAGCGTGACGAGCAGGATCCCGATGATCAGGGATCCGGCACCGGCGGTCGTGGACATCGCCAGTGTGACGTTGCCGAGGTGCATGTTGGCGTACGGAAAATAGGCGATGGGTACACCACCCACCATGGTGAACAGGCCCGCCCAGAACGGCCGGTTACCCCGCCAGGTGCGGAATCTCCGCCAGAAGACGCGGAGGTAGTGCTCGTTCTGCCCTGTGGACTCGGGGCTCATGGAAAACAGCTCCCTGGAACCGGTACTGCTGTGAGAAGAGAAAAGGTGGGCGGCCGGAGTCCCCGCAGGAGCGCTCCGGCCACCCGGGCGGGGTGCTTAGTAGCACTCCTTGACGCCACTGTGCAGGCGCAGGCTCAGGTTGCTGAGCTTGAACGTGCCGGCGGTGGTCGCCCACGCCGTCTGCTTCACGTTGGTCAGCGTCGCCGACTCGGCGCGCTGCGCGAAACCGTTCGGGTTGACCTTCTTCTCGGTACCGGACTGGATGCCGGGCTTGCCGACGTCTCCCGCGGCGACACCGATGTCGATGTGCTCGAAGTACGCGTCGGCGTCGAGCTCGGCGATGTCGAGGTACAGGTTGGTCGCCTTGACCGGCTTCTTCGGGTCCGTACCCGCATTCAGCTGCAGCGTGACGTTGCCGAGGCCGAACGGAAGGTTCGGAGTGACCACCGACTGGCACATGTTGGTGATCGTGGCATCGCTGAAGCCGGACACGGCCACGGCGTGCGCCGCGTCGTTGCCCTTGAGGTCCTTGCCGGTAGCGACGCTGCCGTACTGGACGAAGTCATGGCCGACGAGCTTGTCCGCACGCACCTTGAAGCTCTGGCCGGACACGCTGAAGGACGCCGCGAGGGCACCCTGCGCGAGACCGACACCCACCGCCGCGGTCGCGACGACGCTCGGCACCATCACCAGAGCGAAACGCTTCCATCTGGTGCCGCCACGAACCTGGGAACTCATAATTTTCCTCCTTCTCGGACGTACATCTCCGGTCCGGGCCTGGGCCCGTCCTGGGATGGGAGAAGTGCTACGTCCTCGGCAAGGAGAGCGCCTGCGGACGGAGGCATGAACCGCGTCCGAATCACCGGCGATCACCCCCGAGCGACAACCACTGGCCACGCGTTCGCGCAACCTGTTCGGACAGGCCCTGCCGGACGACAGGAACCCCCCTGTCCGGAGCCGGCGCCACTGCCGCCGGCCCACTCGGTGGGGACCCAACGGGGCCGCCGCACCGACTGGCAGCCGGGCTGGCGTTATTGGACCGAGCGTGGCCGATCGTGGTGCATTCCCGCCCGTGACACAAGGGGGTTCGTTACTCGCTAGTAACGGCCCGATAACCGATGCGCGACCGGCTGGTACCACCCGGCCACACAGGGTGGCGCCGGGGCGAAGGACGAAAGGGGGGATCGATGCGTCAATACGGACAGATCCAAGTGATCGATTTACTGCGAGTAACAGGCCCTGGCTTTATCAAGATTTGGTAAAGCAGAGGCGTCTCTTATCGTCCGCTCGCGAAAACGGCCGCGGCCCCCGGAGGAGACCGCGACCGCTTGTCACATCAGAACAAGACCCGCGCCAGCGCCGAACGCGCGGCACCGACCCGCGGATCGTCGGGGCCGATCACCTCGAACAGCTCCAGCAGCCGCACCCGCGCGGTGTCCCGGTCGTCGCCGAAGTTGCGCCGCACCGTCTCGACGAGCCGGCCGAAGGCGTCCTCGACATGACCGCCGACCAGATCCAGATCGGCGGCGGCGAGCTGCGCCGTGACATCGGCCGGCTTCGCGGCGGCCTCCTCACGGACCCGCTGCGCGTCCATGTCCTTGACCCGGGAGAGGAGTTCGGCCTGGGCGAGGCCGAGCTTGGCCTCCGTGTTGGCCGGGTCGTCGGACAGGACGTTCTTGTACGCCTGGACGGCACCGGCGAAGTCGTCGGCGTCCAGGGCCTGTACGGCCGCTTCGAGCAGGGCGTCGTACGGCCCCGCGGGCGCCTCGGCCGGGGCCTGGTCGGCGGCGCCGGCGGCGTCCTGGTCGACCACGATCCCGGTGAGCCCGAACCGCTCCTCGCCGACCTGGATCAGCTGGTCCAGCGTCTGCCGGATCTGGGCCTCGGGGGCCGCGCCCTGGAAGAGCGGGAGGGCCTGCCCGGCGACGACGGCGAAGACCGCCGGGATGCCCTGGATGCCGAACTGCTGCATCAGCATCTGGTTGGCGTCGACATCGACCTTGGCCAGCACGAAGCGGCCGTTGTACTCATGGGCCAGGCGCTCCAGGAGCGGGCCCAGTTGCTTGCACGGCTCGCACCACTCGGCCCAGAAGTCGATGACGACCGGGACCTCGGCGGAACGCTGCAGGACATCGTTCTCGAAGCCCGCCTCATCGACATCGATCACCAGGGCGGAGGGCGGTACGGCACCGCCGCCACCCTGCCGGGAGGCCTCGGCACGGGCCTGCTCCGCCTTCACCTTGGCCTCGCCGGCCGCCTTCACCGCGGCGAGGTCGACGACGCCGCTCATGGACATGTTCCTAGGCTGCATACGTACATCCTCCCCCCTCGGTGCGCCGATCCGGAAAGCGATACGGGAACCGCGCCCGTCCGCCGCCCCCGCCGGTGTGCGGGGGGCACGGACAGACACGGTCCGAGGGCCCCTGAAAGACCCGTTTCGGCGCCGGGTCCCCACCCGGTGCCTGTGGCTGTCAATCGGTTGTGGCGTCACGACGGCATCACCGTCGTCCTTACGCTACGACCCGTAGCGTAACTGCCCGGCACCGCTCGCGCACAGGTGCGATCGGTGATCTCTCTCACGGCGATCGGGACCGGCCGGTTCTACTTACTGACCGGTATGGTCGCGGCATGCTGAGCCGCAGCCACCCCCGACCCCTTCGAACGGGACGTCCGCGCAGCGCCGCGGCCGATGAAGCGATCCTGGAGGCGACCAGGGCCTCCCTGGTGGACCTCGGCTGGTCGAAGCTGACGATGAGTGATGTGGCGACGCGGGCCGGGGTCGCCAAGACGACCCTGTACCGGCGGTGGGCGGGCAAGAACGAGCTGGTCGTGGACGCCGTCGCGGTCCTCTTCGACGAACTGGAACTCCCCGATCTGGGCAGCCTGTCGGCCGATGTGCAGGCGGTGGTGCTGCAGTTCGCCGCGCTGCTGGAACGGCCGGAGACCCGGACGGCGCTGATGGCGGTGGTCGCGGAGTCGACGCGCGACGAGGCGCTGCGGACCCGGATCCGCGACTCGATCGTGGACCGGCAGAAGCGGCTGGTGCTCCAGGGTCGCCAACGAGCCCAGGAACGCGGGGAGTTGCCCATCGAGCAGGACGAGGCCGCGGCGTCGACGACCGCCGATCTGATCTTCGATGTGATCGCCGGTGCGGTCGTGCACCGGGCCCTGGTGAGCGCCGAGCCCATCGACGCGGACTGGGCCCGGCGCTTCACCGTGCTGCTGCTCGCGGGGCTGGGGGCGGCGGCCTCCGCCCCGCAGGCTGGGCGTCAGAAGCCGGGCGGCTCCGTGTAGACGCCCCACTCGTCGCGCAGGACCCCGCAGATCTCGCCGAGCGTGGCCTCGGCCCGCACCGCGTCGAGCATCGGCGCGATCATGTTGGAGCCGTCGCGGGCGGCGGCCAGCATCGCGTCCAGCGCCGACTTGACCCGGGCGTCGTCGCGGGCGTCCTTGCGGCTGCCGAGCACCCTGACCTGCTCGCGCTCGACCTCGTGGCTGACCCGCAGGATCTCCAGGTCGCCGGTGACCGAACCGTGGTGGACGTTGACGCCGACGACCCGCTTGTCGCCCTTCTCCAGCGACTGCTGGTAGCGGAAGGCGGACTCGGCGATCTCGCCGGTGAACCAGCCGTCCTCGATGCCGCGCAGGATGCCGGAGGTGATGGGCCCGATGGGGTGCTGCCCGTCCGGGTGGGCCCGGGTGCCGCGCTCCTTGATCCGGTCGAAGATCTTCTCGGCGTCGGCCTCGATCCGGTCGGTGAGCTGCTCGACGTACCAGGAACCGCCCAGCGGGTCGGCCACGTTGGCGACGCCGGTCTCCTCCATCAGCACCTGCTGGGTGCGCAGGGCGATCTCGGCGGCCTGCTCGGAGGGGAGCGCGAGGGTCTCGTCGAGGGCGTTGGTGTGCAGCGAGTTGGTGCCACCGAGGACCGCGGAGAGCGCCTCGACGGCCGTCCGCACGACGTTGTTGTACGGCTGCTGGGCGGTGAGCGAGACACCGGCGGTCTGGGTGTGGAAGCGGAGCCACTGCGCCTTGTCGGTCTTCGCGCCGTACGTCTCCTTCATCCAGCGGGCCCAGATCCGGCGGGCCGCGCGGAACTTGGCGATCTCCTCGAAGAAGTCGAGGTGCGCGTCGAAGAAGAAGGAGAGACCGGGCGCGAAGGTGTCGACGTCGAGACCGCGGGAGAGGCCGAGCTCCACGTAGCCGAAGCCGTCGGCGAGGGTGTAGGCGAGCTCCTGCGCGGCCGTCGCCCCGGCCTCGCGGATGTGGTAGCCGGAGACGGAGAGCGGCTTGTAGGCGGGGATGTCGCGGGCGCAGTGCTCCATCAGGTCGCCGATGAGGCGCAGATGGGGCTCGGGCTGGAAGAGCCACTCCTTCTGCGCGATGTACTCCTTGAAGATGTCGGTCTGGAGCGTGCCGTTGAGCACGCCCGGGTCGACGCCCTGGCGCTCGGCCGCGACCAGGTACATGCAGAAGACCGGGACGGCGGGTCCGCTGATCGTCATGGACGTGGTGACGTCGCCGAGCGGGATGTCCTTGAAGAGGACCTCCATGTCGGCGGCGGAGTCGATGGCCACGCCGCAGTGCCCGACCTCGCCGAGCGAACGGGGGTCGTCGGAGTCGCGGCCCATCAGCGTCGGCATGTCGAAGGCGACGCTGAGCCCGCCGCCGCCCGCGGCGAGGATCATCTTGTAGCGCTCGTTGGTCTGCTCGGCGTTGCCGAAGCCGGCGAACTGGCGGATGGTCCAGGTCCGGCCGCGGTAGCCGGTCGGGTAGAGCCCCCGGGTGAAGGGGTACTCGCCGGGCCAGCCGATCCGCTCGAACCCCTCGTACGTGTCCCCGGGGCGGGGGCCGTACGCGGGCTCCACCGGATCCCCGGAGAGTGTGGTGAAGTCCGCGTCACGCTTGCGGGCCTTGTCGTAACGGGCCTGCCAGCGGCGGCGGCCTTCCTCGATCGCGTCAGCGTCCATACAATCGAATTTACTAGGACGTCCTAGTAAATGTCGATGGCAAACCGCCCGGTGCTTCGCACGGGGCGGTTCGGGCGGCGCGGACCGGGGTCCGGCCGGTCAGGCCTCGGCGGTCGCGGGGGCGCCGTCGACGATCAGCGGCTCGACCTCGCGGACGACCTTGCGCTCGACGAAGAACGCGGCCGTCGGGATGGTGCCGGAGACCAGCACCCAGAGCAGCTTGCCCATCGGCCACTTCGCCTTGGAGCCGAGGTCGAAGGCGAAGATCAGGTAGATGATGTAGAGCACACCGTGGACCTGGGAGACGACGAGCGTCAGATCCTTGCCCATCTCGAAGCCGTACTTGAAGACCATGCAGGTGCAGAGCACCAGCAACATGACGGCGGTGACGTAGGCCATCACCCGGTACCGGGTCAGCACACTGCGTTTCATGGCATCGAGCGTAACCGGACGTCCGGGGCGATCTTGCAGCGGGCCGGGCTCTCGAAGCGCCGTTCTACGCCCCCCGCGCCTCTTCTCTACGCCTCTTCGAAATCGTGGGCGGCGATCCGCAGCGGGCGCAGCATGGCGAAGATCTCCGCACACTCCTCGGCGTCGTACACGCCGAGCCCGAACTCCATGGCCACCAGGTCCCTGGTCGCCGCCTCGACGACCCCGCGGCCCTTCTCGGTGATGGAGGCCAGGGTGCCGCGGCCGTCGTTGGGGTTGGGGCGCTTGGCGACCAGGCCGGAGCGCACCAGCCGGTCCACGGTGTTGGTGACGGAGGTGGGATGGACCATCAGCCGCTCACCGATCTTGGACATCGGCAGCTCACCGGCCTTGGAGAAGGTGAGCAGCACCAGCGCCTCGTACCGGGCGAAGGTCAGTCCGTACGGCTTGACGACCGCGTCGACCTCGGCGAGCAGGATCTGCTGGGCGCGCATGATCGAGGTGATCGCCCCCATCGAGGGCACGGGGCCCCAGCGCTGCTGCCAGAGTTCGTCGGCGCGGGCGATGGGATCGAAGGGGAGACTGAGCGGCTTCGGCACGCCACCGACCTTACCCACTGGTCATATGCTGGTCAGCCCCGTCTCGAACTTCGGTCCGAATACGACCGGTGGGTGCGGTCCTCCTGACTTCCAGGACGAGCGGCAGCAGGCACAGGGTGCCCGTCGCTCCCGCCGCGGCGACCACCTGATGCACGGGGAGGAATTCGGCGGCGAGCCCGGCGAGGGCCATGCCGACGCCCTGGAGCGTCATCAGTCCGGCGGTGAGCAGGGTCATGGCCCGGCCGCGGAGCGCTTCCGGTACGGCGGCCACGAGCCACTGGTCGAGGCCGATGACGTAGGCCGACCCCGCCCCGGCCAGGGCCAGCGCGAGCACGGTCACGGCCATGCCGGGGCGGAACCCGTACGCCACCAGCGGCAGCAGTCCCGCGGCGGCGACCGGCAGCACGATCAGGGAGCGCCGGCGGGGGGTCAGCGCGGTACCCACGTACAGTTCGGCGGCGATCTGTCCGACCGGCATCGCACACATCAGCAGGCCGAGCGCGACCGGTCCCACGCCGATCTCGTCCGCGTACGGTGCGGCGAGCGCCTCCGGTGCGACGACGAACATCGGGGGCAGCCAGAACAGCAGCATCAGCCCGCGGATCCTGCGGTCGGCGAGGACGGTACGGGCGCCGGAGAGCGACTCCCTCAGCAGGGCGCCGCCGCCGTCGCCGCCGGACCTGGCCGGCCGGTCGCGGGTGCCGAAGCGGAGCAGGGCCGCCGAGCAGAGGAAGGTCACCGCGGTGACCGTGATCGCGCCGCGCGGGGACAGTACGGCGAGCAGCACACCGCCCAGACCGAAGCCGGCGAGCAGCGCGCTCTGCGAGACGATCCGGAGCAGCGAGCGGCCGAGTACGTAGAGATCGCCCTCGCCCAGGATGTCGGTCAGCGCGGCCATCCTGGTCCCGGTGAAGACGGGTGACACGGCGGCGATCACGCAGCGCAGCGCGAGCAGTCCGCCGACCGGGGTGCCCGGCAGCACCATCACGGTGACGCAGCCCGCGCAGATCAGATCGCAGACGACGAGGACCCGGCGGGCGGGATACCGGTCGGCGACCCCGGCGAAGAGGGTGCCTCCGACGAGGTATGGGAGCAGGCCGAGCGCGAAGGTGAGGGCGCTGAGCAGGGGCGATCCGGTGAGGCCGTACACGAGGACGGTCAGCGCGAGTTCGCTGACGACGACACCGAGCAGGGAGAGCAGATGGGCGAGGAAGACCGCCCGGAACTCCCGCACCGCGAAGACGGGACCGTAGCCGCGGGAAGCGGGGGACACGGGGGACACGGTCGTCGCCTCCGCCGCGTCTCGCGGGCGGTCCACAGGGTTTTCGTCGTGTGTCGGCATGGACGGCAGCCTGCTGGGCCGGGGCGGTTCCTCCGTAGACTTTCGGCCCACACCGAAAGTCGGCGGGCAGGGGGCCGCGCATGCCGTTCCATCTTCATCTCGACGAGGGCGACCTGCTCCGCTGCCGGTTCGCGCTCTCACCGCTCTGGGAGACCCAGGCCGCCGTGCGGGTCCTGGCCCAGCCCGAGCGGCAGGGCTACCACCTGCCGTGGCTCCGGCTGATCCGGGACGCGGCCGCCGGGCTCGATCTCCGTCCGCTGTGGCTGCTGATGGCGCGGCACGGCCACAACCCGGACTTCTTCAGCCCGCCGCCGTCCGGGCCGGTCACCACCTTCGAGGAGGAGATCGCGGGTGTGCGGTCCGTCGATCCCGAACTCGCCCGCCAGGACCTCGCACTGGCACTGGCGGACCGGCCGGAGGTGCTGCACTCCCGCGTCGGGCGGGCGATGCTCGCCGATCCGGCCCGGACCGCCCGGGAGCTGGCCGATCTGCTGGAGCAGGTTTGGCGGGTGCTGGTCGAGCCGCACTGGCCGCGGCTGCGCGCCCTGCTGGAGGCGGACATCGCCTACCACTCGCGGCGGCTGGCCGCGGTCGGTTTCGAGCGGCTGCTGGGTGAGCTGAGCCCCCAGCTGAGCTGGTCGGAGTCGACGCTCACCATCGTCGGGACGCGTGGCCGGCACACCCGGGTCCTGGGCGGGCAGGGGCTCGTCCTGATTCCCAGCGTCTTCTGCTGGCCGGACGCGGTCAGCGGCTTCGAGCCGCCGTGGCAGCCGGCGATCATCTACCCGGCACGCGGGATCGGCGGGCTGTGGACGGAGCCCGCCGACCGCACCCCGCAGGTGCTCGCCCGGCTGCTCGGCCGGGGGCGGGCCGATGTGCTGTGCGCGCTCGACGAGCCGGCCGGCACCAGCGCGCTCGCGCACCGGCTGGGCCTCGCGCCCTCCTCCGTGTCGGAGCATCTGTCGGTGCTGCGCGCGGCCGGGCTGCTCACCTCGCGCCGGTACGGACATCAGGTGCTGTACGAGCGGACGCCGCTCGGGATCGCCCTGGCCGTTCCGGAGCACCGCGCCCCGGAGTGAGACGAGCCCCCGGCCGGGTGGGGCCGGGGGCTCGTCGGGTCACGCGGACGGACGGGGCGTCAGTCCGTCCCGGCGAGATACCGCTCGACCGTCTCGACCTTGGAGGTCAGGCCGTCGGTGACCCCGGGGCGGATGTCGGCCTTCAGCACGAGGGAGACGCGTCCGGCACGGGCCTCGACGGCGGCGACGGCCCGCTTGACGACGTCCATCACCTCGTCCCATTCACCTTCGATGGAGGTGAACATGGCGTCCGTGCGGTTGGGCAGCCCGGACTCGCGGACGACCCGGACGGCGTCGGCGACGTACTCACCGACGTCCTCACCCACACCCAGCGGGCTGACCGAGAACGCGACGATCACGCGCTGACCACGCCTTCGCGGCGGGCGCGGGCCGCGATGACGCCGTCGGCCTCGTAGCGCTTGAGCAGCTTGTCGCCGTACAACCCGCCGAACGGCAGCAGCGCGAGCAGGAAGAAGAGCGCGACCCGCTTCAGCGGCCACTTGGTCTTGGCCCAGACGTCGAGCAGCAGGACGGCGTAGATCACGAAGAGCACACCGTGCACGATGCCGAGCGGCATCATCAGGAAGTCGATGTCGGAGACCCGGCTGAGGACCGAGCCGAAGATGATCAGGGCCGGGAAGGAGAGCGCCTCGGGAATCGAGATGAGGCGCAGCCGGTGCAGGGCGGTAGCGGTCTTGATGTCCACGGGGGGCACCTTCGGTGGGAGGACGGTGACAGCTTGTGAATACAGGCACAAGCTCGACCCATTGTGGCATCGTCGCGGGCGGTGCTCGGCGCCGGGGGCCCCGGGGCGTGTCCGCGCCGGGCAAGGGATACGTCCCGGTTGCGTACGGGTCCGGTACCGGGTGCGTATCAGGGGCGGTTCAGGGGGCCGGATCCTCCCTCGGACCCTGTCCCGGCCGGGGGTCTGCCGTTAACGTCGCTCCGTGGCAATGTTCCGACTCCAAGGCAGCAGAACGCTCGCCGTCGACCTGGCCGGCGACGCCGTCAAGGCGAAGAACGGTTCGATGGTCGCCTACGACGGCCGGATGACGTTCAAGAAGATGACCGGCGGCGGTGACGGGCTGCGCGGCATGGTGACCCGGCGCCTGACCGGCGAGCAGATGTCCGTGATGGAGGTGACCGGCCAGGGCACCTGTTACTTCGCGGACCGCGCGAGCGAGATCAACCTCGTCTCGCTGCACGGCGACAAGCTCTACGTCGAGGCGAGCAATCTGCTGTGCACCGACGCCGGGCTGCGCACCGGCACCACCTTCACCGGCCTGCGCGGCGGGGCGAGCGGCAACGGCCTGTTCACCACCACCGTCGAGGGCACCGGCCAGGTGGCGATCGTGTCGGACGGCGCGGCGGTGGCGCTGCGGGTCTCGGCCCAGTACCCGCTGTTCGTCGACCCGGGCGCCTACATCGCCCACCAGGGCAGTCTCCAGCAGCACTTCCAGTCCGGCGTGAACTTCCGGACGGTGATCGGCGAGGGCTCCGGGGAGTCCTTCCAGATCCGGTTCGAGGGCGAGGGCGTGGTCTACGTCCAGCCGAGCGAGCGGAACACCATCGGGGGCGATGTCTGATGCCGTTCCGCGAGATCAACTCGAAGATGGTCGAGGCGACGGTGGTTCCCGGCCAGAAGATGTACAGCCAGCGGGGCGCGATGCTCGCCTACCGCGGCGAGGTGTCGTTCACGCCGAACATCCAGGGCGGCCAGGGCGGTGTGATGTCGATGATCGGCCGGCGGGTGGCCAACGAGGCGACCCCGCTGATGACGGTCGAGGGCAGCGGAACGGTGATGTTCGGCCACGGCGGCCATCACATCCAGGTGATCAACCTGGCCGGGGACACCCTCTACGTGGAGGCCGACCGGCTGCTCGCCTTCGACGGGACGCTCCAGCAGGGCACGATGTTCATGGGCTCGCAGGGCGGCGTGATGGGCATGGTGCGCGGCCAGGTGACCGGTCAGGGCCTGTTCACCACCACCCTCAAGGGCCACGGCGCGGTCGCGGTGATGGCCCACGGCGGGGTGATCGAGCTGCCGATCACGCCCGGCCGCGATGTGCATGTGGACCCGCAGGCGTATGTCGCGCACCACGGCGAGGTACGGAACAAGCTCTCGACCGCGCTCGGCTGGCGCGACATGGTGGGGCGCGGCTCCGGCGAGGCGTTCCAGCTGGAGCTGAGCGGCAGTGGCGCGGTGTACGTCCAGGCCTCGGAGGAGAAGCTGTGAGCACACCCGTGGTCTTCGACCCGATGACGCTGCCGTCGGACGACAACGTCAACTCGTACACCTTCTGCGTGGAGCTCAAGGGGAGCCAGTGGTTCCTGCAGAAGGGCAAGATGATCGCCTATTACGGGCGGATCGACTTCAACGGCATCGGTCACGGCCGCTTCGAGCGGCTGATCCGTACGAGCTTCCACTCGCCGCTGCACGCGAGCGACTGGGTGGTGGCCGAGGGCAGCGGCAAGATGCTGCTCGCGGACCGGGCCTTCGATGTGAACTCGTACGACCTGGACGACGGGAATCTGACGATCCGGTCGGGCAATCTCCTCGCCTACCAGCCCACCCTGGCACTCAAGCAGTCGATCGTGCCGGGTTTTCTGACCCTGATCGGTACGGGGAAGTTCGTGGCCGCCTCCAACGGCCCGGTGGTCTTCATGGAGCCGCCGCTGCGGGTCGACCCGCAGGCCCTGGTGGGCTGGGCGGACTGCCCCTCGCCGTGCCACCACTACGACCACGGCTATATGACCGGCGTACTGGGCGGACTGCGGTCGCTGACCGGCATCGGGGGCACCTCGGGCGAGGAGCACCAGTTCGAGTTCGTGGGTGCGGGCACGGTGCTGCTCCAGTCGACCGAGATCCTGATGGCCGAGCAGCCGACGGGCACGGTGCCGGGGCAGGCGGGGGTGCCCGGCGGCGCGGGTCAACCTGGCGCCTCACCCCGTACGCCCGGTCAGCTCGGGGACCTCCAGCGTCGCTTCGGGCTGTGAACGGTAGTCTGCGGAGCGTGACGTCGAACGTCTGCGCCCCGCACCCGGACCCGTCTCCGGACGGGTGCGGACCGTCACGCCTCCCCACTTCGTCCGGCTTTCAACTTCTTAGGTAGAATCCATATATGGAGACCGAGACGGCCACCCGCTGGCTGAACGACGCGGAGCAGTGCGCCTGGCGCACCCACCTGGACGTCAGCAGGCTGCTGATGCAC
This sequence comes from Streptomyces sp. NPDC006510, assembly GCF_040611955.1. Taxonomy (NCBI): domain Bacteria; kingdom Bacillati; phylum Actinomycetota; class Actinomycetes; order Kitasatosporales; family Streptomycetaceae; genus Streptomyces; species Streptomyces sp. NPDC006510. The sequence goes on from NZ_JBEXPH010000101.1 coordinate 26,583, forward strand.
CAGCTGGAGAAGGACCTTCAGCCGTTCGGCCTGACCAACAACGACTACGAGATCCTGGTCAACCTCTCCGAGTCGGACGACCAGCGCATGCGGATGAGCGACCTCGCCGCCGCGACGCTCCAGTCCAAGAGCAGGCTCTCGCACCAGATCACCCGCATGGAGAACGCCGGGCTGGTCCGCAGGGAGAACTGCGAGTCCGACCGGCGCGGTCTGTACGCGGTTCTCACCGAGGACGGTGCGGAGACGATGCGCAAGGTGGCGCCGCACCACGTCGCGTCGGTCCGCAAGCACTTCATCGACCTGCTGACGCCCCAGGCGCTGGCGAACCTGCACGCGGCGCTGACCCCGGTCGCGGATCATCTGCGGGGACGACGCGGCAAGGTCTGACCGGAACGGGGCGGTGCTCAGCCGGTTCCGGGCAGCCGGAGCTCGAAGCGGGCGCCGCCCTCCCGTGCGTCGCCGACCGTGAGCCGGCCGCCGTGCCGGGCTGCGACGTCCCGGGCGATGGCCAGTCCGAGGCCCGCGCCGCCGTCGTCCCGGGTGCGGGCGTCGTCGAGCCGCACGAAACGTTCGAAGATCCGCTCGCGCTCCTGCGGCGGCACCCCCGCCCCGTCGTCGGTGACGGCGACGACCACGTCACCACGCTCCGCCGTACGCACCGAGACGGTCACCGCGCTCCGCGCGTGACGCTCCGCGTTGTCCAGCAGATTGCCGATCACCCGCGCCAACTGCCCGCGCGAACCGGCCACTTCGAACGGCCCGGAGTCCGTCACGGCCACCGTCACCGCGATCCGGTCGCCGGTGCGCTGCGAGACCTCCTCGCGGACCAGCGCGCCCAGGTCCAGCACCGTACGGCCCGGCCGCTCCCCCGCGTCCAGCCTGGCCAGCAGCAGGAGATCGGCGGCCAGTGCCTGGAGCCGTACGGTGTCGGCGACCGCGCCCGGCACGTCCAGCAGCTCCGGATGGGCCGCGCCCACCTCCAGCTGGGTGCGCAGCGAGGCGATCGGGCTGCGCAGTTCGTGCGAGGCGTCCGCGACGAATCGCCGCTGCCGCTCGACGGAGGCCTCCAGAGCGGTGAGCGTCTCATTGGTCGTACGGGCCAGCCGGGCGATCTCGTCGCGCGAACCGGGCTCCGGCACCCGCCGGCTCAGGTCCTCGGACGCGGTGATCGCGGCCATCTCGCGCCGGATGCCCTCGACCGGGCGCAGCGCCCGCCGGGTCACCAGCCAGGTCACCCCGGCGACGACGAGCAGCAGCAGCGGCAGCCCGATCAGCATCGCGCCGCGCACCGTGCCCACGGCCTCCTGCTCGGCGGCCAGCGGGGCACCCGCGTGAACGGTCAGGGTCACCCCGGCGGGAGTCGTCGCCTTCACGGACGCGAAGCGGTAGTCGGCCGTCTCGTCGTCGACGGTGGCGGTGCCGTTGCCGAAGTCCGGTTCGTCGGAGTCGACTTCGCCGCGGGCCGGGATGCCGTGACCGTCGTTGTCATCCGCCCCGTCGTCATCCGTCCCGTCGTTCTCGCTCCCGCCGCCGGACTTCCCGGCGCCCGGTGCCGGGATCGGCGTGACCCGGTCCGTGCCGGTGCCGGAGATCGCCCGGAGGTCCTTGGAGACGGCGACCACCCGCCCGTCCTCGTCCGTCACCTGGACCGGATGGTCCTCCTCGTCGCGCATCTCCAGCCGGTCGTACGGCACATCGAGGGCGAGCTGTCCGGCCACTTCCCGGGCCACCACCTCGGCCTGGAGTCCGGCCTGGTCGGTGAGGTTGGCGCGCAGGACGAGGAGTACGGAGAGCCCGGCGCCGATCAGCGCGAGGGCGACCACCACGGTGGCGCCGAGCGCGGCCCTGGCCCGTACCGACCTCACAGCGCCTCCAGCCGGTAACCGGCACCGCGCACCGTGCGGATGGCGGTCGCGCCGAGCTTGCGGCGCAGCGCGCTCACGTACACCTCGACGATGTTCGGGTCGCCGTCGTAGGCGAAGTCCCAGACGTGTTCGAGGATGTCCGCCTTGCTCACCACCTGTCCGGACCGCAGCGCGAGCTGTTCCAGCACCGCGAACTCCTTGGTGGTGAGGGTGATCTCGGCCTCGCCGAGGTGGACGCGGCGGGCGGCGGTATCCATCCGCAGGGCACCGACGGTGACCACCGGCGAGGCGGTGCCGCCGCCCCGGCGCCGCAGCAGCGCCCGGATCCTGGCCACCAGCACGACGTACGAGAAGGGCTTGGTCAGGTAGTCGTCGGCCCCGGTGTCGAGGCCCTCCGCCTCGTCGTACTCCCCGTCCTTCGCCGTCAGCATCAGGATCGGCGTCTCGTGTCCGGCGGCGCGCAGGGCGGCGCAGACGCGGTAGCCGTTCATCCCGGGCAGCATGATGTCGAGGACGACCAGGTCGTACGCGCCCTCGGCGGCCCGGTGCAGCCCTTCGAGGCCGTCGTGCACCACGTCCACGGCGAAGCCCTCGGCGGTGAGCCCCGCGGCCAGGGCCGTCGCGAGCCGCTTCTCGTCCTCCACGATCAACAGGCGCATGCGCCCAGGGTCGCAAACCGAACCTGAAGACGGCTTCAGGTGGCTTCAGGCTGCGTTCAGCATCACCCCGGCAATGTGGTCCTCGTCGAAACCGGCCACCCGATCGGGGAGGAACCCTCATGAAGCGCAAGATCGTCATCGCCGCCGTCACCGCGGCCGTGCTCGCCGGTGGCGGAGCCGCCACTGCGGTCGCCTTCGCGGACGACGACGGCCACGACCGCGGGACCCGGTCCAGCGCGGCAAGCGGTGACACCGCCCGCGTCGGCGTCGGCGGCGCCGTCTCGGCCGCCGTGTCAGCCGTCCCCGGCACGGTCACCGAGGCCGAGCTGGACGACGAGGACGGCGGGCTCGTCTGGGAGCTCGACGTGTACGGCTCCGACAAGGTCTGGCACGACGTGACGGTGGACGCGGGCAACGGCAAGGTGCTCGGCAAGCACGTCTCCGACGATGACGACGACCGCGACCGGCATGCGCCCCGGTCCGCCTCCGTGTCGCTGAACGCGGCGGTCGACGCCGCGCTGAAGGCGAACCCCGGGACCGTGACATCGGTCGACCTGGACGACAACGACGGCCGGAGCGGCGGCGCGCCGCACTGGGAGGTCGACGTCCACGGCAAGGACGGCAAGCAGCACGAGCTGAACGTCGACGCGAGCACGGGCAAGGTGACGGTGGACCGGTCGGACGACGGCGACGACAGCGATCGCCACGGGGACGACGACTAGGGTCTTTCCTCCGGATCAGGCGCGAGCCCGGCCTGATCCGGACGAGGGGCGTCAGGTCCGGGAGGACTCAGGGCGCGTAGACGGAGATGACCGTCCCGTCGCCGAAGCTCAGGAACACCGCGTCGCCCCGGGCGAGGTACGAGATCGACGCCGGGTCGTGCCGGGCTCCCTGCCCGCCGGGCCATCCGGTGGGCAGGCGCGAGCCCGTTTCGTCCGCCTCCTCCGTGGAGTCCATGGCGAACGCGTCGATCCCCTGCTCGCCCATGACAACGGCGTTGTCACCGGCCACGGTCGGCCCGCCGGAGACATCCAGGCCCTCGCCACCGTCGTACGTCGCCCAGTACTGCCTCCCGTCGGCCAGGCCGAACGCGTACACCCGCGTCCGGCTGCTCACCACGACCTTGCCGTCGCGTGACACGGCGGGCCGGTAGGCGATGTCCACGCCGGCGGCGATCGACCGGCGGTTCTGCGGGGCCGTCACATCGACGACCGTCAGGCCGTCCGGGCCCGAGCAGAGGAGTTCCCTGCCCTTCAGGACCGGCGTACGGCAGGTGATGTCACCGGCATCGACGGCTCCCAGCCGTGCGCCGTCCGCGCTCCTCAGGATGGTGACGCCGTCGCCGACCGCGACGAGCCGGCCGTCGGCGAAGGACAGTTCCCCGTCGTCGGCCGGGTCGTCCCACGGCTTGTCCCACTTGCGGGTCTGCTTGCCGGTGAGCCGGTGGGCGAGGATCCGGGCCGTACCCGTGCCGGTTGCCCTCGTGGCGTAGTACAGGACTCCGCCCGACTGG